>DATILZ010000546.1:0-5526 GCA_035475995.1 Hanamia sp.
TTCAACGAATTATTATGACCACCTCCCGCCGCACATTTATTAAAAACAGCAGCCTTACTATTGCAGGCCTTTCCATGCTTCCTGCCATTTTCAAAGAAGAAAAAACTTCTGCTATTGTTGGAATCCAGTTATACACGATAAGGGATGATATGAAAAAAGATCCGGCAGGTACACTCAAAAAACTCGCAGCAATGGGATATAAATATGTGGAGCATGCCGGTTATCGAAATGGGAAATTTTATGGATATACGATTCCCGAATTTAAAAAGCTCCTAAAAGAAAATGATTTGAAAATGGAAAGCGGCCATAGTCCGATTACCGCAAAACAATGGGACAAAACAACCAATGATTTTACGGATGAGTGGAAGCAAACGATAACCGATGCAGCCGCTGTTGGAATGAAATATTTGATTAGTCCGGGCGTGGATGAAAGCCTTTGCAAAGCGAAAGATGATTTTATGCACTACATGGATATGTTTAATAAAACAGGGGAACTTTGTAAAAAATCAGGAATTCATTTTGCATTTCACAATGAGAGTTATGAATTTAATCACAGCATTGATGGCACTGTAATATATGATCTCATTCTGCAAACCGTAGATAAAAATCTGGTAGGGCAGCAGATGGATATTGGCAATATGTGGGAGCCGGGTGGCAGGCCTTTGAGTTATTTAAAGAAATATCCCGGCAGGTTTTTGCTGATGCATGTAAAAAACGAATTAAAGAGAGATAAGCCAGAGGCAAATGGGAATTTATATGAAAATACTTTACTTGCAACAGGAGTGATCCCGGTAAAAGAAGTGATCGATTATGCCCGCAAAACCGGCACAAAATATTTTATAATAGAACAGGAAGAATACCAGGATAAAACGCCGCTCGAGTGCGCTGCATTGGATTTGAAAGCAATGAAAGAGTGGGGCTTTTAGGCAGAAGGCGGAATGCAGAAAGCCAAATGCGTTACGCCTTGAGCATTAAATCTTGAGCCTTCAAAAACGAAATAATTTTATCCGTGGCGCCGGCATTTCTATAAATATAATTTTTAGCAGCAGTTCCTCTTGATATTAATTCTGATTCATTTTTTAATAAGTTATTGACTTCTTTTTCCAAATCAATTGCATTCTCAATACTGATGGCGCCCGAACAATCAATCATTTCCTGTGCTTCAAAGTTCTTGTCATATTCCGGACCGAATATTACCGGCTTTCCATATACTGCAGCCTCCAGTATATTATGAAGGCCATCATCCCCAAAGCCGCCACCAACATATGTTACAGTAGCATAATAGTACAACCTGGAAAGCATTCCGATGTTATCAATTATAAGGCAATTTACTTGTTCATTATCATTCGGGAGTGGTTGGGCATTGATTGCCGGAAGTTGTTTTTCAAGCCATTCTGAATAAAACATTCCCCCAAATTCCTTTCTCACATCCGCAAGATTTTCTTCATCAATTTCGTGAGGTGCAATGATAAATTTTATCTCAGGATGTTGTCTTACAAAATGGGTCCATTCTGCTTCATCATCTTCCCAGGTACTGCCGGCTACAATTACTTTATGGTGCCCGCAAAATGCAGCAATGGCGGGTACTTCTGTAAAATTTTCAGCGATATTGATTACACGGTCACACCTGGTATCACCTGAAACAGTAATCTTTTCTAAAGGAATAAGTTTTTGTAAATGCTCTTTTGAATCCTCATTTTGCACAAAAAAATGCGTGAAGCATTTGAGCATATTTGTATAAAAACCGCCATACCATCTAAAGAAAACCTGGTTGCTTCTGTAAACGCCGGAAACCATAAGCAATGGAATATGCCGTTGTTTTATTTCCTGTAAATAAAAATGCCAGTATTCATATTTTACCCAAAGAACCAAAGCAGGATTTAAAATATCCATCCATTTTTTTGCATGAATTTTTGAATCCATCGGCAGGTAAAAAACATTTTTAAAGTCTTTATTGCTTTTTACAATTTCATACCCGGATGGAGAAAAAAATGTGAGGAAAATCGTTACATCCGGGAATTCTTCTTTTATTTTGTTCAAAACAGGACGCCCTTGCTCAAACTCGCCAAGACTTGCGCTATGCATCCACACGATTTTTTTATTTACGGTAGATTGTAAAGCTGTTTGTATTTCTTCAAAAACATTTTTTCTGCCCGAGATCCATAGTTTTGCTTTTTTATTCCAAAAAGAAACCAGGTAAATTCCGGATTTATAAAGGATCAAAAAAAGGTGATAGAATATGATCACGCAGACGAAATTTATTTACAGACCTGTTTGGAATTATTATAAACCGGAAAAGTTTTATTTTGAAGAATCCTGCTTTTCCATCTCAGGAACTTTCTTCAAAGCATCCGGTTTTATTTCCCATACCAAAGCGCTGGCACCCAGGATGGCAGCGTCCGATTCTTTTAATTCACTAAACAATAATTTCACTTTATTTTGAAAAATGGGAAGCAGGTTTTTTTCCATATTTACTTTTACCGGGTCGAGCAAAAGGTTTCCGGCTTTGATAACGCCGCCAAATAAAATGATCGCTTCCGGCGAAGAGAACATTACAAAATTTGCAAGTGCCTCACCAAGGATCTTTCCCGTAATTTCAAAAACTTCATTGGCAATAGGATCACCTTGTATGGCTGCTTCATACACTCTTTTTGAAGTAATTTGTTCATGCGGAATATTTCTTAAAAGACTTTTTTCACCCACTCTTTCATCCAGTATTTCTTTGGCTGTAATGGCAATTCCTGTCGCTGATGTGTAAGTTTCCAGGCTTCCTTTCATGCCTGTGCCCCAGTGAAGGCGGCCTCCCGGGCGAATGATGGTGTGGCCAAGCTCGCCTGCAAAACCATCGTGGCCATAAATTAATTGGCCGTTGGCGATAATGCCGCTGCCAACTCCTGTTCCCAAAGTGATCATGATAAAATCCCTCATTCCCCGTCCTGCACCATACATCAATTCGCCAATGGCAGCAGCGTTTGCATCATTGGTCAAAGTACATGGTTTGTTGAAACGCTCGTTAATTAATTTTGCAATAGGCAAAATTCCTTTCCAATGCAGGTTTGGAGCATATTCGATGGTGCCGCTATAATAATTCCCATTGGGTGCGCCCACGCCAATGCCTTTTATAAAATCGATACCTCCGACCGCCTCGATTGCAGGCTGAAGCTCTTCGTACAATTCGTCAATAAATAAATTTAGTTCTTTATGATTGGTAGTAGAAATGTCGCCACGATTAGAGATATCACCACGATGGTTTACAATACCGAACTTAGTGTTCGTACCACCAATATCAATTCCAATTGCATATTCTGCCGGAGTATCCATCAAATCTGTTTTATTTGTGTTCAAGACAAAGAAGTTTTAAGAGTTACTTTTTTTGTTTAAATAAATTTGTTTGTAAAAAAAGATAAAAATAGTTTTTCTTTTTCAATAAAAAAGAAATTGTAAACAACGGGTTCTACTTAACCATAATATTCCTTTTTGAATCAAATTTCTTTTGCTCAAATTATTGTAACCTGTAAATCTTTTACTTTTTTTCCTGCCACATATAATCTACTGCTACTCCATCCACTAACATTTTGTTTTTTTCATACGAAATTTTACCGCCTGACGGAATGCAAACTATTACAGCAGAACCTCCGGGAGGCAATTTTATTTCGCCGGAATCTGAAATATTTTTTGATACAAAGCTTCCGGAAACGGTATTATACAAATCAAACTTTTTATCTTTTTCTAAAAGAACAGATACTTTTTTAGTGTCTGAATAAGGATTATAATATAAAAAAGTAGGATACGCTTTGTCATGGAAAAAATCTGTTGCCAAAAGATTTAATTGTAAAATGCCTTCCACATTCGTCGGGCGGATAATGCTTCCAAATATGCCCACATGGCCACTTCCATATACACTAAATTGTGTGACCAAAGGATTCTTACGGGGAACCCAAAGTGGTCCATCGCCCTGGGCAACCGGCCCCTGAAGATTTTCATTTTCTTTATGCGAAGGATTTTTTATCAATCCTTCATAGGCAATCACCCCTTTTGTAACTTCTGATAACTGAGGAATGCTTTGGTGTGCTGCCGGAATATATTGTGGATAAAAAAACCGTGCTGCATTGGCTGCATTCAGCATCCACTTTCCAATAGCTCTGGAATACGATTGGTCATACCGAACCATTGGAATAAGCGGCCACGCTGCATCATAAGTATTCATTAAAAACCCGTATCCGCCATGATCTACGGTGCTTCCAACGATTCCGGAGATGTCAAAGCCATTCCATTTGCCAACTAATACGCCCCAGCCTTCTCGACAGATAGCCGTTCCGTCAAAGCTCCATTGCAGCATTTTATTTACATCATAGTTTTTATGTTGCTCTGCATTTATTCTGGCAGTCAGATAAGCACCAAACGGCATCAATACTTCATAAGTAGGATTTTTTGATTGAGATTCCAATGCATTTAAAGCACTGATTGCTCCTTTTAAATATCGGGGATCATTAAATTTTTTATACGCATTATATAAAACCCAAGCCTGTCCCGCTGCTGCATCCGGTTGGGCACAAATAGCAGTTTTCATTGGTTTCATTTTCCTGTAATCAAAAAAAGAATAATCATAATTGCCATTTAATATAGAATCTGCCTCATAAAATTTGTCGGCAATACTTCTTGCAATTTTCGTAAAACCCGGTTCATTTGGGTACTTATCATAAATGGCATAAAATAAAACATTCGGATATACATCATACCACCAATCGCGTCCATATCCTCCGCCAAGCATCGCTACTTCAGGGCAGGTATTATTCATCATAATATCCCATCCGGTTTCTTTATTAAAATAGTTTTTTAGCATGCCGACGTAATCCATGTTTTTATTGTTATTCTTATCAATTCCCACTAAGGTAGCTCCAAGAGTGGCGCCCATGTTGGCAAGCGCTTCATGAAACATTCCTTTATTGTGCATTGGACCTTGCCGTACATCCCCGATGGCAGTATATAATCCGACAACGTTTTGTGGAAAGTTCTTTTTACTGCTGTCTATCCATACAAGTGGCCAGTATTCGCCTGTTGCGTTAAAATCAAACACGGTGCTGTCAAACTGAAGCGCAAGCTTTTTATAGTCGATTATTTGAAAAGGCTCTGGTAAATCAGGCATTTCATTTACACGTTGCAAACTTTGTTGAGCCACAGGGATTGCTTCCGGAGATTTGCACGAAGCGAAAAAGAAACAAATAAAAGCGATGATCAGATTTTTTTTCATAATAATTTTTTTAGCCACAGATTATACAGATTTACCCGGATTAATAAGGCATTCCAGGAAGTGCTTCGGACGAATTACACGAATTTTCACCAAGAAATGGTTTATTAATCAGTAAACGAATAAATAACCGGAATTCTGGTTTGGTTTTTAATGATCAATATTCAATAATTTAATTTCCATTACACCACATCTTCAGCGACTGTACTCAATACTTTTATCTCTTCATTTTCTTCATCAGGATAAAGAACTTTCCCCCGCGCAATAATTTTTTTTGC
>DATILZ010000547.1:0-9254 GCA_035475995.1 Hanamia sp.
CCTATGCTGATACGTGGAATAGTCTTTCGAGCAACTTCGAGGTATTTATGTTGCTGCCAAAAAATATTTCCGCAGCCAATATTAATAATCAGCTTTTGAATTTCAGCAAGAAAAATTATGTGGTGCGCAATAGTGTCAAAACCAGCTTTCTGCAACCATTAAGCGAGGTTCATTTTGATAAAAGATTTCCAAATTTCGGAGATCACATTACGAGTAAACCGACCTTGTGGACGTTATTATTAATTGGCCTGTTTATCATTGTAATGGCTTGTATCAATTTTATAAATTTATCAACTGCACAGGCCGTTGGCCGAAGCAAAGAAATCGGTATAAGAAAGGTTTTGGGTAGTTACCGGCGCCAGTTATTTGGCCAGATAATTGGCGAAACGGCTTTGATCGTTATTTTCTCTATCATGCTGGCAGTGGGCATTTCCATTCTTTGCCTTCCATTTATTAAACACGTTGCATCCATACACGAACCACTTAGTTTTTTCAATTCTGAAACTGTGCTATTTTTAATTGGCCTCGGCGGCATGGTTACTTTATTAGCCGGCACTTATCCGGCGCTGATCCTTTCAGGATTCAGGCCGGTACTAGCTCTTAAGAATAAAATTACTTCTGCCACAGTTGGCGGTATTTCTATCAGAAGGGGTTTGGTGGTAGCTCAATTTGCTATTTCACAAATTTTAATTATTGCAACAATAGTGGCAATCACTCAAATGAGTTTTGTAAAAAATGCGGATCTCGGTTTTAATCAGCAGGCTGTTCTTTTGTTCAATGCCAACGGCGATAGCACCATGCATTCACGTCAGGAATCCTTTAAACAAAAATTATTGCAACTGCCTGCAGTGAAGGCGGTAAGTTTCAATGCAGATGTTCCATCTTCGGATAACGGATGGTTTACCAATTTTGCATTTGATCATCGTCCTGACGAAAAATTCCAGGTGAGTTTGAAATTTGCAGATGAAGATTATTTCAAAACCTTCGATCTCCGGTTTTTAGCTGGTAAACCATATAGCAAAAGCGATACGATCAAAGATGTGGTTATCAATGAAACATTAGCAAAACAATTGGGTTTAAAAGATCCGCAGGAGGCAATAGGAAAAGAAATCCGGCTGGGAAACGGGCGCTGGAATACGATTGTTGGGGTGGTTAAAGATTTTAAAACAAGTTCTTTGAGAGAAGCAATAAAACCAACGTTGCTTTGTGAAAGAAAAGAATATTATGGCGTTACCTCTGTAAAATTAAACTCCTCCAATATTCCGAATACAAAAGCTGCCATTGAATCTTTATGGAATCAATATTTTCCGGAATATGCTTTTACTACCTCGTTCATGGAGGAAAATATCAAACAATTTTATCAGCAGGAAGATCAGCTTGAACTGCTGTATAAAATTTTTGCAGGCATCGCAATATTTATTTCTTGTCTCGGCTTATATGGGCTGGTTTCTTTTATGGCAATACAAAAAACAAAGGAGATTGGAGTAAGAAAAGTGCTGGGCGCTTCGGTCAAAAATATTATTTATCTTTTTTCAAAAGAGTTTACCATTCTCATTCTTACAGGCTCTGTCATTGCAATTCCGGTTGCTTATTTAATGATGAATCAGTGGTTGCAAAGTTTTACTTTCAGGATTAAGATGAATGTGCAAATATTTTTAATAGCCATTTTAATATCAATTATCATTGCATGGATCGCAGTGGGATATAAATCAATAAAAGCAGCACTGGCCAATCCGGTGAAGAGTTTGAGAAGTGAATAATTAATGTGAAAATGTGCTGATGAGAAAATGAAAAAATGAATTATTTGTTATTTACTGAATCAGGAAACTATAACGGTCATATGTATACGAAAATTAAAATGATGTTTAGAACTTTGAATTATAAACATTGAACCTTAAACATTGAACCCCGAACTAAGAACTACAAACTAAAAACTATAAACTATGCTCTCTTTACAAAAAATTTTTAAATGGTATAACAATGGTGTAAACCGCACTTTTGTGTTAAAAGATATTCACCTGGATGTGGCAGAAGGAGAATTTATTTCTATTATGGGTCCATCAGGCTCCGGAAAATCTTCGCTTTTAAATGTGATTGGCATGCTGGATGAACCAAATGAAGGAGCTTATACTTTTATGGGAGAAGACGTTTTTAAATTAAAAGAAAAACAACGTTCACAACTCTTTAAAAGCCATATTGGCTTTGTATTCCAGGCTTATCACCTCATAGACGAACTGACGGTTTATGAAAACATTGAAACTCCATTAATCTACCAGAACATAAAAACTTCTGAAAGAAAATCAATGGTTGCGGATATGCTTGACCGTTTTCAGATCGTTGGGAAAAAAGATCTTTTTCCCACACAACTTTCGGGTGGTCAGCAACAATTGGTAGGTATTGCAAGGGCATTAATTGTAAAACCAAAACTGATCCTTGCAGATGAGCCAACCGGAAATCTGAACTCTAAACAAGGTGAAGAGATCATGAATATTTTTAAAGAATTAAACGATGAAGGAGTAACCATTATCCAGGTAACTCATTCTGAAAAAAATGCAGAATATGGAGGGAGGATCGTGAATTTATTGGACGGTAGGATTGTTTTGAATTGAGAATGGTGAATGGTCGATGGTGAATTAAGAATTACAACTAAAAACTACAAACTAAGAACTAAGAAATATGAAATCAGTTTTTTTAATAGGCGTTTTTTTATTTACAGGATTTTTTGCAATGGCGCAAAATAAAATGACGCTGAAGGAAGCCATAGAAACAGGAATCAAAAATAATATTGACGTTTTGCAATCGGATTTGCTTGCTCAAAAAGCCGGCATTACTCTGAATCAATCGCGGGAAAACAGGTTGCCCAATCTAAATGCCAATGCCAATGAAGGTATTAATTATGGAAGAAGTATTGATCCGTTTACCAATGCATATATTGATCAAAAAGTTGGCTATGGAAATTATGGTGCAAGCAGCAATGTTTTGCTCTTCAATGGTTTTTCTTTAAACAATCAAATCAAATCAAACAAGACCGGATTTGAAGCATCAAAGATGGAGCTGCAACAGGCAAAAGATAATCTTACGATCAATATTATCCTGGCATATTTACAGGTTTTAAGCGCAGAGGATGTTTTGCAACAATCAGAGCAACAGGTTTTGGTAACACAAAAGCAAGTTGACCGGCTTGGGATTTTGAATCAATCAGGTGCAATTTTGCCATCAGATTATTACGATCTGAAAGGCCAGCTGGCCAATGATCAGATCACGATTGTAGATAATAAAGCCAATCTCGAAACGATGAAACTCAACCTGGCACAGCTTTTAAACATTCCTTATAATAAGAAGCTTGAAGTGGAAAGAATGCCGGAAGAAAATTTTAATGTCGATTATACCGGCACTCCAGATAGCATTTATCAAACCGCTTTGCAACAATTTGCACAGGTAAAAGCAACGAAACTCCGTACCGAAAGCGCAGAACAAAATATTCGCGCGGTGAAAGGACTGTTGTTTCCAACCCTCACATTTGGAGGTAGCATCAATACCAATTATTCCAGTGTGGCGACCCGCGATTATTTTTTAAATACTACCGAAATCCCTTCTTCAAATTATGTCAGTGTGGACGGGTCGCAATATCCGGTGATCGTAAAGCAGAACAATTACGATTCAAGAAAAATAAATTATGGCGACCAGCTGAACAATAATCTTTTCTATACAGTGAATTTAGGATTATCGATTCCCCTTTTTAATGCAAGCCGGACAAGAAATCAGATAAAGCTGGCGAAGCTTGATTTGAAAAACTATGAACTGGTTGAACAAAATACAAAAACACAATTGCAGCAATCTATTGAACGCGCTTATGTAAACCTTACTTCTTCCTCAGATAAATATAAATTATTGCAAAGCCAGGTAGCATCATTTGCCGAATCTTTTCGCACTGCGGAGATCCGGTTCAATGCCGGCGCCATCACTTCTGTAGATTATTTGATTGCCAAAAATAATCTGAACCGTGCGCAAAGCAATCTCATTATTGCGAAATATGATTTTGTTTTAAGAGAAAAAGTTTTGGATTACTATGGCGGGAAATCATTATGGTAGATCAATATAATTTCGTTGAATATTTATCCTTTATGAAAACGCTTTTCTGTGTTTAGTTTTTGGCGTAGGTTGACAGCCTGCGCCTTTTTATTAAATGTAAGAATATGAAATTTGAAATCGTTGTTGTTTCTCTCTTTGCTGAAGCAGATTTATTTAGCAGGGATCTTTTTTATTGTTTTTTTTAAGATTTTTATCACTTCCTTTTTAATAAAATTGCGCATATTCCGGATTTTATTACAGTGAAATAGCGACGACATTTGCATTATAAAATCAAAAGAAATGAACACGCAGGAAAGTATAAATTATAACCGCATCGCCGAAGCGATAGAATATATCAAAAACAATTTCAGGCAACAACCAAACCTGGATGAAGTAGCGGAAAAAATACATTTAAGCCCGGCTCATTTTCAAAGGATGTTTACGGATTGGGCAGGAACAAGTCCCAAAAAATTTCTTCAATATATCAGTCTTGAACATGCAAAAAAAATTCTCAAAGAAGACAAGAAAGCCACCTTGTTTGATGCCGCATTTGAAACCGGCCTTTCCAGTACCAGTCGTTTGCATGATCTCTTTATAAATATAGAAGGAATGACTCCTGCAGAATACAAACATTCCGGAAAAGATCTTTACATAAATTATAGTTTTGCAGAAAGCCCTTTCGGAAACCTCATTGTAGCTTCTACACAAAAAGGCGTTTGCTACATGGCCTTCGAAGATGAGGAAGAAAAAGCCTGGAACGATTTAAAAAATAAATTTCCAAATGCTGGTTTTCAACGAAAATTAGACCTGATACAACAAAACGCTTTATTCATTTTTCAAAATGACTGGAGCAAGTTGCCGCAAATAAAACTGCATTTAAAAGGTACCGATTTTCAATTAAAGGTGTGGGAAAGCTTATTAAAAATACCGATGGGGAAGCTTGCTACTTATGCAACAATCGCCGGGAAAATCGGAAAGCCATCTGCTTCAAGAGCTGTAGGCACGGCCATTGGCAGCAATCCGGTTGCATTTTTAATTCCTTGCCACCGGGTAATACAATCAACAGGAAACTTTGGCGGTTATATGTGGGGAAGCACGCGCAAGACCGCTATTATTGGTTGGGAAGGTGCAAAAATTTATTCAGAAATTTAAGATGGTTCCACACAATGAAATCAGTGACGCTGATTTACGAAGCAAGATCAAACAAAAGAAAATTTGTTTTGGAGGCAACCGCTTATTAAAAATTTACGGAACATTGCAATGCCATCATGGGGAAAGAATGAAGCGGGAAAACAGGATCTTTTTTAGTACTGAAAATGAAGCGCTGCAAAACGCCTGTCGCCCCTGTGGACATTGCATGAAACAGCAATATAAAAAATGGAAAAATGAATCTGTTTGAAAATATAATTGATAAAAAAAGAAATCTCTTGCCAAAAGATGGTACGGTAAATTATTACGGAAAACTGTTCGGTCAAAAAGAAGCCGATGATTATTTTAAACGTTTCCTCAATAACATTGAATGGCAAAATGATGAAGCAATAATCTTTGGCAAGAAAATAATTACCAAAAGAAAAGTGGCCTGGTATGGAGAAAAACGTTTTGAATATACTTACTCAAAAAACACTAAGCTGGCGCTGCCCTGGACAAGCGATTTATTGGAAATTAAAACCTTACTTGAGCAACAAACAGGTGAAAGTTTTAATTCCTGTTTGCTCAATTTATATCATAATGGAGAAGAAGGAATGGCGTGGCACAGTGATGGCGAAACAGATTTGAAAAAGAACGGTGCAATCGCTTCATTAACCTTTGGTGCCGAAAGGAAATTCGCTTTTAAACACAAGCAAACAAAAGAAAAAGTAGAATTGATTTTAGAACATGGGAGCCTCCTTATAATGAAAGACGCGACTCAAACATATTGGCTGCACAGGCTTCCTCCAACCAGGCTCATCCATAAAGCAAGAGTAAATTTAACGTTCAGAACAATTGTAGATCGGTTCTGATGTTTTTGAGGTATCAAAGAAATAACAGTAAAATAAATTTCTGTTATTCATCATAATTTGTGTAATTCGCGGCTTATGAAATATTTCTTATTCCTTCTGATATTTTTTTATCAAACTGCTTTTTCCCAAACAACAGAAGTAAAAGGGATTGTGATCAATGGAGAAGATAATTCAAGGCTTCCTTCTGCAAGTATTTTCATTAATAATTCATCACGCGGAACCATCAGTGATGCAAATGGAACATTTAACCTGCAGGGAATAACCGAAAAAACTTTTGATCTGATCATTTCTTATACCGGTTTTGCTACGGTTTCCATAAAAATTACTCCTGAAAATATACGCTCGTACCATACGGTAAAACTGTTTCCGCGAAAAGAAACCATGGAAGGAGTTTCGATCCTGGTTCCAGAAAAAGACGGTTGGGAAAAATGGGGAAAGTTCTTTTCCGAAACATTTCTGGGAGTATCTGATTTTGCTAAAAACTGCTCGATAGAAAACCCGAAAGCCCTGCGTTTTTTTAATGATAAAACGAACAAGCGTCTTACTGCTTATTCCAATGGCAATTTGATCATCAGGAATAAAGCGCTGGGCTATTTAATAAAATATCAGCTGGAAGAATTTAATTACGATTTTAAAAATAAAATTGTTACTTATGTTGGCTATACAGTTTTTGAAGACCTGAAAACCCGCAGCTCAAAAAAAAGAAGTCGTTGGCTGAAAGCAAGAAAGGAAGCATATTACGGCTCTATCATGCATTTTATGCGGTCAGTGTTTTCAGACAGTATTTCTGAACAGGGATTTGATGTGCGTGAAAAGATACGCATCTATAATACCGACACTTTATTTGACAGAATCTATCAGCCGGGAAACATGCCGACAGTAAAAGCCGGCGATGACAGTTATAAAGCAATAGCCGGTGAAATACCTGCTTTTAAAAAAATTCCTGATTATGTTGATCTCATTAATCTGAAGAATTTTTCTTTTAAAGACGCAGTGATATTTGATTCTGTGTTAAAACAAAAAGAATTTTATTTTGATAATTACCTGCAGATAATTTACAAAAATGCTCAGGTCAAAATGGATTATTTATTAGCCAACGGACTGCCAAAGTATTTAAAAATGAATGAAAATTCAGATGCTCATTTATTATCAAAAAATGCACTGGTTATAGAAAAAGATGGAAGCTATTTTGATCCGATGAACATCATAAGTTCCGGATACTGGGGCTGGTGCAAAATGGCTGAAATGCTGCCAACAGATTATAAAACCGGAGACTAAATTTTGTTTAAAAATTATCGCATCAGCACATCAGCATATTAGCACATTATTCCAATTCCTCACACATGTATCCATTTTCATTTACAATCAATTTTATTTTTTCGGTTTCAAAAACCGAACCTTCGACTCTTAAAATATTGTCACAATCATCGAGATCAAAATTGATCTTGCATTCAGGGTAATGCTGATAAAGTAATTCAATTATTTTTTTTGAATTGCTTACTGCGTAAACGTTTGTTTTAAAAACTTCTACCATGTTTTGATTTTTTATTTCAAAGCTGCAGCTTTTAAATGTTCCTTTATCTTTTTCATCTGACGAATATGCCTTTGTGTATGAAATGTAGCCAAACTGATCCATTCATACCTTGTAAGTTCACCCATCTTTGGAAAGGGAATGGGGCAGGTAAAAGACAAATCAAGTTCATTTACTGCTTTGCTGATCACCTCACAAGCTTCTTTTAAATTTTGATAAATAAACTGTTTTTCCAATGGTTCATCTGATGGTAAAATGGCCTCTGCTGATTTGAATTTAATATCGAAATTTAAAAAGATTGATTTCAATCCTTCCACATTTTCATCAAATTTTCTTTCAGTTGGTCTTACATCAGCATACAAAATTTTGCCGGTGCCTTTTAATGATTTTCTCAGATGATCTGCCACCTGTGCTGCACTCCAGCTACCTTCAAAAGGAATTTCATTAAATTCTTCTTCACTAAATGAAGAAACAGCTTGCAATAGATCTTTTGATGTTTCATCAAAAGCTTTTCCTATTTCGCTAAATGATTTTTCTGTTGCCATTGTCAAAAATTTATTTATAAGGATTTATGTTTTTATAAGATAACTCAACAGCACATTTCCATTGCCAAATACCTTCGTTTTCAATAATTGCAGATCAGTTTTTTCGTCAATATTCTTAAACAAAGGAGTCCCATTTCCCAGAATCACCGGGTTTATGATAACCCGCAATTCATCTATTAACCGATGCTTTATTAATGTTGAAGACAAATCTGCGCTACCAAGAATTAACACATCTTTACCTGGTTTGCTCTTAAGTTTTTTTACTTCTTCCAACAGATTTTCTTTGATGAGCCTGGTATTATTCCATCCTGCTTTTTCCAAAGTTTTTGAAAAAACAATTTTGTCAAAACTGTTCATCATAGCTGCCACAACCGGATCATCATTTATCGCTTCATTGGTTGGCCAGTAACTTTCCATCAGTTCATAAGTCTTTCTGCCAAACATAAGCGTAGCGGCTGTTTTCATTTGCGCAATAGCAAATTCATTAAATTCTTCATCTACATTGTGCCAACTGATATCAGCATTCCTGCCTTCAAAATAGCCATCCAATGTGACCATGTTAAATAAAATAAGTTTTGCCATATACGAATTATTTGAAAATATGAGACAAACCTAAATTGAATTTGAATTTTTAAAAGGGTGCAAATACGACAATATAAAGGGTTGATTGCGACAAAATATTCTGTTACTTTTGTTCTGCAAAAAAATATTTCTCATGAAGCACATCAGTATTTTAGCATGCCGGTGCAGCAATCTCGGAAGCATTGATAATCCGCGCCGGGCTTTCCTTTCCGTGAATCAGTATCTGCAGCAAAAAGGTGAAGAGCCATTGTTTAAAGTTCAGATCGTGGGATATACCAAATCGATTCTTTTGGAAAATGGTGTATGCACCATTCATCCTGATATCGAAATAAAAAATCTGAAAAAAACAGACCTCATTATCATTCCGGCAATTGAAGGTGACATTAAAAAAGGCATGGAACAAAGCAAGGATTGTATGGACTGGATTGTAGAACAATACAGAACCGGCGCGGAGATTGCCAGTCTTTGTGTTGGAGCTTTTTTGCTCGCCGGCACCGGTTTGCTGAATGGAAAAAATTGCTCCAC
>DATILZ010000548.1:0-8489 GCA_035475995.1 Hanamia sp.
TAAAAAAATTGATTGTAAAAGCAGATGTTATTACCCAAAATTTTCGTCCCGGAATTATGGAGAAATTCGGACTCGGTTATGAATCAGTTAAATCAATAAATCCTAAAATAATCTACGCTGAAATTACCGGCTATGGGAAAAAAGGCCCATGGAAAGATAAACCCGGACAAGACCTTTTGTTGCAATCTATGTCGGGCCTTGTATTTACCACGGGTAATGCGGATGAAAATCCCGTTCCCTTTGGGATATCAATAGCAGATATTATCTGCGGCGCACATTTGGTCCAGGGAATTTTAGCAGCACTTATTCGCAGGCAAAAAAAAGGTGTGGGAGCATTAATAGAAGTAAGCCTTATGGAATCGCTGATCGATTTTCAATTTGAATTGCTTACCACATTTTATTGTAGTGGCGTAATTCCTGAAAGGAGTCTTTTCAATAACGGGCATCCTTTATTAAGTGCGCCGTATGGTATTTACGCAACAGCTGATGGTTTTATTGCAATCGCAATGGCCAGTATCGAAAGGATTAGTAATAGCCTGGAAATTCCGACCCTCAAGAAGTTTCAACAACAAGATGCGTTTAGCAGGAGGGATGAAATAAAAAGTATCATGGCTGAACATTTAGTAACAAAAGGTTCAGACCATTGGCTAAGGAAATTAAAGGCAAATGGTCTTTGGAGCGCACCGGTAATGAATTGGAAACAAATGCAGGAAAGTGAAGGATATAAAGTGTTGCAAATGGAGCAAACAATTTCGAATGCTAAAAGAAAGGAAATTACAACAACCCGTTGTCCG
Source organism: Hanamia sp. (assembly GCA_035475995.1). Lineage (GTDB taxonomy): Bacteria > Bacteroidota > Bacteroidia > Chitinophagales > Chitinophagaceae > Ginsengibacter. Next base: position 795 of record DATILZ010000548.1, read on the forward strand.
ATCCGCATAAATGGAAAAAGATTGTTTGCAGAAAAACCAGCGCCGGCATTGGGTGAACATAATGGAAAAATAATTGAAGAACTGATTCTTAATAGCACAGTATGAACTTATTGGAAGATATAATAGTAATTGATTTTAGCCAGTTTTTATCCGGGCCATCCGCTGGTCTGCGTTTGGCAGATATGGGTGCACAGGTCATTAAAATAGAGAAACCGGTAACCGGTGATATTTGTCGCGAACTGTATGTTTCTGATGTAATGGTAGAAGGTGAATCGACTATTTTTCACGCGATCAATCGTAATAAACAAAGCTTTGCAGCCGATTTAAAAAATAAGGAAGATCTTAAAAAGATTAAGCTCCTAATTGCTAAAGCGGATGTCATTCTTCATAATTTTCGACCGGGGGTTATGAAACGTTTGGGATTGGATTATGAAACCGTTAAAACTATTAATCCATCTATCATTTACGCAGAAGTGAGTGGTTATGGAAATGAAGGGGAATGGAAAGATCTTCCGGGTCAGGATCTTTTATTGCAGTCTGTTTCAGGACTTACATGGTTAAGTAATAACGATAACAAACAGCCTGCTCCAATGGGAGTTTCAGTAGTTGATATACTTGCCGGCGCGCATATTGTGCAAGGAATTCTTGCCACTTTGTATCAAAGAGCAATTACCGGTGAAGGTGCGTTAGTACAGGTAAGCATGTTTGAAAGCATTCTTGATTTTCAGTTTGAAGTGCTTACTTGTTTTTATAATGATGGAAACCAACTTCCGGTTCGAAGTAAAATTAACAATGCTAATGCCTATATTGCCGCGCCTTACGGAATCTATAAAACGAAAGATAATTATCTTGCTTTAGCGATGGCAGATATAGTGCAGTTGAGTGATTTAACCGGCTGTGAGGAGTTAAAAAAATATACGGACAAAAGCGAGTGGTTTTCAAAGCGTGATGAAATAAAAAAGATTCTTGCAGATTGGCTTTGTAAAGAAACTACCGACACCTGGCTTTCTATTTTAGAACCGGCAGATATTTGGTGCGCAACGGTGATGGATTATAATGGATTAATAAATGAAGAAGGGTATAAAGTTTTGAGTATGGATCTTTCAGTAAAAACGGGAAGCGGCTTACATATTACAACTACGCGGTGCCCAATTCGTGTGGATAGAAATTTTTTAACTTCGTCAAGAGGCGCACCTCTTTTGGGCGAGCACAATGAACAAATTGAAAAACAATTTTTAATAAACTGATATACAATTTCAGTCAGAAAATTATTGAAATAGAAATATGGTTGCCGGGATTATAGATACTCATATACACGTGTGGAACTTCGAACATGCCAGTTATGATTGGTTAAAACATGATACGTCTATTCTTCATCGTAGTTATGATATTGCAGAGCTGGAACACGATCGTGTGGAAGCGGGAATTACAGGAGGTATGCTCATTCAGGCTGCTAATAACTTTGAAGATACTGACTGGATGCTGGAAGTAGCAAATAAAACAAGTTGGATTTCAGGCGTTGTCGGCTGGCTGCCATTGACAGATCCTGTTGCAATGGAAAAGGTGTTAAAAGAAAAATATCTGGCTAATAAATATTTTAAAGGTATCCGCCATTTGATACATGATGAGCCGGACCCGAAGTGGCTTTTGCAGGAAAATGTGATAAAGAGTTTACAAATATTAGCGGATCATCACTTGTCTTACGATTTTGTAGGAATTACGACAGAACACATTCAAACGGCCTTGACTGTTTCGCAGAGAGTACCGGAATTAAAAATGATTTTTGATCACCTTAACCGTCCACCGGAGGCATCGAAAAAAGAATTTGATGAATGGAAGCGCTTGATGAAAAAGGCGGCGAAACACAAGAACTTTTTTGCTAAAATTTCAGGGCTTGGGAAATTGCCAACTGATTTAGAAAAATGGAATTCCGACTATATTAAACCTCATATTTCTTTTGCATTAGAAGCTTTTGGAGAAGACAGGTGTATGTGTGGAGGTAATTGGCCGGTATCGTTGTTGAAAGAAAACTATGTTACGATCTGGCAAACTTATAAATCAATAATTAATTCTCTGTTGAATGATGAAGGAAAGGAAAAATTATTTTATAAAAACGCTTTGCAATTTTATCATTTATAATTGATTTGAAATACTTTGAACACCAGGAAAAATAATTCCCGAATGGATTTAAATATTTAGATTCTTCGGTTGTTTGTAGATTATGATTTTTAAATTTTATTAAAATGATGTTTAAAACCTTAGTAAAAAAATTAGGTAAAATAATTCCAACCTTATTACCTTATTATGTTTGTCCTCCAGGTGATAAGGAAATAAGGTTTCTGCAAAAAAGAGAATCCGGTTCTACTAAGGTTTTAACTGTTCCAATAAAACTCAAATCCTGCAAAAGTTAATCGGATAACAATTATTTAAAAACAGGCCAAAGAAGCGTAGAATGCATTTTCAAGAAAAATATTTTTCTTTTTACCTGGTAACATAAATATGATTTAATTAATAATGAAAATTCCTTACAAACCCCAGTTACCCGAAACTTCAATGCCCATCATCATAATTGGAGCGGGAGGAATTGTGGGCGATGCTCATTTGCCGGCGTATAAAAAAGCAGGTTTCCAGGTTTTGGGAATTACGAATCGTACGAAGCAAAAAGCAGAAAAATTAGCAACACAATGGCATATTCGTAATGTTTATGATACATTGGCTGATGCAGTAGCAGCGGCACCGGAAAATGCCGTTTATGATATAACGATTGTACCCGAAAATTTTGTGCAATGTTTGGAGCAATTGCCTGATGGTAGTGCGGTATTGATGCAAAAACCTATGGGTGATAATTACAAGCAAAGTGAAGAAATATTAGCAGTGTGCCGGCGAAAAAAATTAGCGGCAGCAATTAATTGCCAGTTAAGATTTGCCCCGTTTGTAAATGCCGCACGTTATCTGATTGACGGTGGTTTTATCGGCGAATTATATGACATGGAAATCCGCGTTACAGTTAATACACCCTGGCAAATGTTTCCCTTCGTATTTGATCGTCCGCGCCTCGAAATTCAATATCACAGTATTCATTACATTGATTTGGTCCGCTCATTTTTGGGAGATCCTGCAAGTGTAATGGCAAAAACTTTACGGCATCCGGCAAAAACTTTACCATCAACCCGCTCCACTATTTTAATGGATTATGGAAATACCATACGGGGTGTTATCAACACGAATCACGATCATGTATTCGGACCAACAAACGAAGAAAGCTTTATAAAATGGGAAGGGACGAAGGGGGCAATAAAAGCTAAAATGGGCCTGCTAATGGATTATCCTCATGGTGTTCCGGATAAGTTTGAGTACTGTTTATTGCAGGAGAATAAAAAACCGTCCTGGACGACAAAAAAAATAGAAGGCTCGTGGTTTCCAGAAGCTTTTATTGGCTCGATGAGCCATCTGATGCGGTATCAGGAAGGTTCGTCTGATATATTAAGAACAAGTGTTGAAGATGTAATCAAAACAATGGCTGTGGTAGAAAATGCCTACTTATCAAGCGATGCCGGAGGTATTATTGTAAACATCTAGTATCAATTTAGAAGAAAAATTAAGCAGCATAATAATAGCTGTTATTAAAAAAATAAAAGAAGCATGTATTTTAAGTCTGTTTTTTTTGACGGTTATGAATTGGGTTCAAAAAGAATCACCCTGGGGAGAACAATAACAGAGACTGATTTTGTCGTTCATGCCGGACATACCGGTGACTTTTTCCCGCATCACATGGATGCTGAATGGTGCAAAACTCAACCCTTTAAACAACGGATTGCACACGGCACTCTGGTTTTTAGCATTGGTATTGGATTAACTGCCTCTGAAATAAACCCTGAGGCTTTTTCCAAAGGATACGATAGATTACGTTTTGTAAAACCCGTTTTCATTGGCGATACGATTCATGCAGAAGTAAGTATCTCTGAAAAATCAGGTTCAAAAAAGGAAGGATACGGAACCGTAACAGAGCATGTAGAAATAATAAATCAGAAAGGGGAAGTAGTGCTGGTATGCGATCATATATTGATAGTAAAAGAATAGGTTGCAGATTGGTATTTAATTCCTGGAAATCCGGATGCCCAAAAGCAGATCAGTTGATCAACTTTTTTGTAAAATGAATTTTAAAAACATTTTTCTGTTTTCGGTTCTCAAATAAAAAATTAAAATAAATAATGGCGCAAATTACGACTATTGAATCTCCATTACATACTACAGTTTCTATAAATGCTGAAGAGAACAGCACTTCAAAAAATAAATATCTTGTGCCATTCATCCTGGTAACCTGTCTTTTCTTTTTGTGGGGAATGGCCCATAATCTCGATTCAATTTTAGTTCCCCATTTAAAAAAAGCGTGCGAATTAAATAACCGGCAATCGTCCCTTGTTGATTCAGCAGTTTTCTTTGCCTATTTCCTGATGGCAATACCTGCCGGTATATTCATCAAGAAATGGGGATTTAAAAGTGGCATTATTACCGGTTTACTGGTTTTTGCCTCAGGCGCTTTTTTATTTGTGCCGGCAGCTAATACGAGAAGTTTTGAACTGTTTTTATTGGCGCTATTTGTAATCGGATGTGGGCTTGCAATGCTGGAAACAGCTGCAAACCCATATGCAGCCATTTTAGGTCCGGCGGAATCTGCAGGAACACGTTTAAACCTGGCAGCTTCTTTCAACGGGTTAGCCGCTTTTGTAGCTCCATTAATCGGAACGGCTTTTATTTTATCCGGGATTGATTATACTGGCAGCCAATTAGCAGCAATGACTTCTGCTCACCGGTTGGCTTATTTAAATTCGGAGGCTTTATCGGTTAAAATGCCTTATATTATTTTAGCTTGTATTTTATTATTGGTGGCATTCCTGTTCAGTTTTTTTCATTTCCCGGAAGTAAAAGATGACACGAAGATTGCACGACCGGCTCAATTTTTAAAGACATTCAAACGGCGGCATTTAAGATGGGCAGTAGTTGCCCAATTTGCCTATGTTGGAGCACAGGTTTGCGTAACCAGTTTTTTTATCAGGATGGCGCTCCAGGGTGGGGGACTGGATGAAAAAACTGCCGGGTATTATTTGGGAATTTATGGGTTACTATTTATGGCTGGCCGGTTTGTGGGCACCTTTTTTCTCAGATTTATTTCTTCTCAAAAACTATTATCAATCTATTCGGTAATTTCTGTGATTTTATGCATTATCGCTATTACAGGTAAAGGGGACTATGTAATTTACTCACTTGGAGGATTAGGATTTTTTATGTCGATTATGTTCCCAACCATTTTTACCCTGGGAATAGCTGAGTTGGGAAAGGATACCAAAATCGGCTCATCATTATTGGTGATGTCTGTAGTAGGTGGCGCTGTATTTCCATACATCATGGGAACGGTGATAGATCTGAATGGTGATAATATACAAACAGGGTATATAGTGCCGCTGCTGTGTTTTATTGTAATACTTCTTTTTGGCCTTATCGGTTATAAAGTGAAAATTCATCCTCCACGGGTAGAACTTAATTAAGTTTTGAGAAACCGTCTTAAATAATGAACTGTGCAACATTTGAACAGCAATCTTAAATCGTGAAAAAAATATTTCGTCTTGTTTTCGTTTTGTTTGGCCTTGCAAATTTCACTTGCTTTGCCCAGTCGAATCCAAACCTTTCTTACAACCTGGAAAAAGATTTTCAATCTCCTCCCCAATCTGCTGCTCCCTGGGTTTTCTGGTATTGGTATCATGCAAGCGTAAGTAAAGAAGGAATCACTGCTGACCTTGAAGCCATGAAACAATCAGGAATTGCAGGTGCTTATTTGATGACGATCAAAGGCGCAGATACGGCTTATATGCAACCGCCTGTGGAACAGTTAAATCCCGAATGGTGGAGGATGGTCAATTATGCCTTCGCTGAAGCAAAGCGCCTCGGGATAAAATTGGCAATGCATGTAAGTGATGGTTTTGCCCTTGCCGGGGGCCCATGGATTAAACCCGCCATCTCTATGCAAAAAATTGTGTGGACCGAAAAGCAAATAGAAGGCGGTAAACTTTTTAATGATACATTAGCAACGCCGGAAACGAATGAAAATTATTACCGTGATATTGCAGTCTTTGCATATCCTTCGCCTGTCGGAAAGGTGATATCATCAACTACAGAAGTGCCAATCGTTACTACCAGTAAACCGGGAACTGATGCGCGATTTTTGACAAACCCTGATAACACAAAAAACTTCAGCAGCGCCGATAGTTGCTGGATACAATATGCTTTTGCAAAGCCTTTTACCTGCAGGTCTGTTATTATTCACAGCAAAACAAATTATGAATCCAACCGGTTAATTATTGAAACAAGCGATGACGGTAAAAATTTTAAATTTCTTCAAAGATTAGTTTCCCCGCGCCACGGTTGGCAGGATTGGGAAGCTCCTTATACACATGTAATTCCAGCAACCACGGCACGCTTTTTTCGTTTTGTGTTTAGCAAGACAGGATCTGAACCTGGTGCCGAAGACCTTGATGCAGCCAAATGGAAACCGGTTTTAAAGATTGCCGGAATTGAACTTTCATCAGAACCAAAAATTGATGAATATGAAGGAAAAAATGGAGAAGTTTGGCGCATCAGTAAAAGGACAACTGAACAACAGGTTATTGATAAAGTTTGTATCCCTTTAAAAGAAATTGTGGATGTAACAAAGTTTATGGATTCAACCGGCCGTTTAAGATGGAAAGCGCCGGCAGGAAACTGGACTATTATTCGTATGGGGCACACATCTACAGGACAAGAAAATGAGACAGGGGGAGGAGGCAAAGGATTGGAGTGCGATAAATTTAATCCGGTGGCAATAAAAGTGCAGTTTGATAATTGGTTTGGGGAAGTATTTAAAAAAATTCCGGTTGCACCTGATGTTTTAAAAATATTTCATGTCGATAGTTGGGAATGTGGAAGTCAAAACTGGTCCCCGGTTTTCAGGGAAGAATTTAAAAAACGCCGGGGATACGATTTATATCCGTATCTCCCGGTAATGGCTGGTATTCCTGTCGAAAGCGCTGATGTTTCCGAAAGGTTTTTACATGATATTAGGGAAACGATTGTCGAACTTTTGCATGATAATTTTTATGTAACTCTTGCGAATCTTGCCCATGAAAAAGGTTGCGCATTCACAGCAGAAAGCGTGGCTCCCACGATGGTAAGCGATGGTATGTTGCATTATAGTGCTGTTGATATACCGATGGGCGAATTCTGGTTGCGAAGCCCGACACACGATAAGCCTAATGATATGCTCGATGCTATTTCCGGTGCACATATTTATGGAAAACCTATCATACAGGCCGAAGCATTTACCGAGTTACGGTTAATGTGGGATGAATATCCCGGCATGCTGAAAACGTTACAGGACAGGAATTACGCGCTCGGGATCAACAAGCTTGTTTATCATGTTTTCATGCACAATCCCTCACTCGATAAAAAGCCCGGCATGACGCTGGATGGCATTGGCCTTTTTTTTCAAAGAGATCAAACCTGGTGGAAACAGGGGAAAGCATGGGTAGATTATGCGAGGCGGTGCCAGTTTTTGTTGCAAATTGGAAAACCGGTAACAGACATAGCCGTTTTTACAGGTGAAGAAATACCACGTCGGGCTGTTTTACCTGACAGGCTCGTAACAACGCTGCCCGGAATTTT
>DATILZ010000549.1:0-4678 GCA_035475995.1 Hanamia sp.
CGTATTTTGAAAAATGATGTAATCGCATGGGGTTGATGGTTGATGATTGAACTTTGAATCTTGAACTTTGAGCCTTAAAGTTGTACTGCAAGTTAATCAACAATTATTTTTCCGAAAAACGGCGCTGTGTTAAAAATCAAAGCTGAAACTTAATTTTTTTATGGAATCGTGGGGCGAAAATAAAAAAGGAGCAACGATGGTTACTCCTTTTGTAATTTCTTTATGTACTTGGTAAAATCTATTTTTTACTTCCGTGTTCATCAGAAACGGTCAGTTTATGGCGCCCTTTTTTTCTACGGCTTGCCAAAACTTTACGGCCATTTGCGGTTGACATGCGCTCTCTGAAACCATGTACACTTTTGCGGCGGCGCTTGTGCGGCTGATAAGTACGTTTTTTCCCTGGCATTGTTTATTGTTTTTCCTTTTTAATTAAAATTGTTTCCATCTTCTCAGCCGGGCACCATCCCTGCTGCTTGTGAAAGGGTTGCAAAAGTAAGAAAGATTTTTGGGATTTTTTCCTTTGGAAAAGATTTTTTTGCCATGAATTTCAGGAATTAACACGAATAGAAGAAACAGAAAAACTGCCACTAATTACATAGATTAGCACGGATTAAAAAAATTGCAGCAAATGAATGAATAACCGGAATTGCTATTTTCCCGAAAGATTACAAGTCAATGTGCTTACTCTTCACTTTTTCTCCAAAAAATATTTCTGAATGTCTATCAAAATCGTCGGTCGAATCTGTTGTATAAAATTGCAAACTCCCATTTTTACTACATTTCATTTCTATTTCAGCATGCCGTTGCAAATAATCAGCTAAACTTTTTGCAATAATATTTCCCTGCGAAATCACTTTTATATTTTGGGGTAAATGCTTTTTTATTTTTTCTAAAAGTAAAGGATAATGTGTGCAGGCAAGTAAAACTGTGTCTATTTCAGGCGATTTTTTTAATAAAATATCAATGTCTTTTTTTATAAAATAATCTGCTCCTTCAGATTCATATTCATTATTTTCTACCAACGGAACCCACATCGGACAAGCGTGCTGAAAAGCTTTTATCCCGGGAAAAAACTTTTCGATTTCTATCAGGTACGATTCTGATTTTACAGTTCCATTTGTGCCTAAAATTCCAATATTTTTGGATAAAGAATAATTACCAATAATTTCTGCGGTTGGTCTTATCACGCCAAGCACTCTTTTTTCTTTGTGAAATTGAGGAAGATATTTTTGTTGAATCGTTCTCAAAGCTTTTGCCGATGCAGTGTTGCAGGCGAGAACAATGAGCGGGCAATTTTGCCTAAACAACCACTCAACGGATTGCAAAGTATATTCGTAAACAGTTTCGAAAGAACGCGGCCCATAAGGCGCTCTTGCATTATCTCCCAGGTAAATAAAATCATATTGCGGCAGCAGATCTTTAATTTCTTTTAAAATAGTGAGTCCGCCGTAGCCGGAATCAAAAACGCCGATTGGAGATTTGTTCATGTGTCAAAAATAAACAAGCCACCCGGTTTAATGAGTGGCTTGAAAAATTATCCTATATTATTTTTATTTTTTTGCAGGTACTGTTGTTGATGGTTGTTTCAAACCAAGTTTTTTTATTACCAACGGACCAAGATCATTTGTAGTAGGCATCACGATCAATGCTTCTCTTGGCATCACATAAGTGTAGCCATTTTCTTTAGCTACTTCTTCGATTGCATTTTGCAATTTCTTTTGAATAGGAGCAGAAAGTTCTTGTCTTTTTTGTTCAAAATCGCTTTGAATTCTTTGTTGTTCACCAGCAAGTTCCTGTTGTTGCTTCTGAAGATCACCCCTTTTTACTTCTTTCAGGCTTGGGCTCATGGTTGATGAATCTTTTAGAAACTTTTGAAGCGATTCATTAAAAGCGTTTTGTTTGTCCTGCGCATTCTGATACAATGATTGCTGGTACTGGTCCAGCTCATGTTGTACTGTAGCGGCTTCAGGCATCAACTGAATGATTTCATCAGCGCTTATGTAACCAATCTTTTGAGCGTTAGTGGTTGTTGAGAATCCAAATATTCCGGCGGAAATAAGAAGGATAGTGAGAAATTGTTTCATTTTTGTTTTTAGGTTTGTTTTTATAAAGTGTTTAAAATTCTGTATTACGCTGCATTCGTTTTTTTGTTTGACAATTATTTAACACCCAATTCCTTCAGTACATCATCACTCTTGTCCAGTTTTGGGTCGGCAAATATAACGGTAATTCCTTCACTTTTATCCAAAATGAAATCATATAATTTTGCTACCGCTAATTTTTGTATAGCGTTATAAACCTTGTCCTGTATTGGTTTTATCAACTCTTCGCGTTTTTTGAAAAGATCGCCCTGGTAGCCAAACCTCTGGCGTTGCAAATCGCGCAATTCTTTTTCTTTATTGTAAATTTCGTCTTCTCTTTTTTTCTTCAGCTCATCACTCAGCATTACTTTTTCTGCATCATAATCTTTATACATTTTATCAAGATCCGCAGATTTCTGATCAATTTCCTGTTGCCACATTTTACTAAACTGATCTAATTTATCCTGCGCCTCTTTGTATTCAGGAAGTTTACTTAAAATATATTTTGAATCAATTACCGCATATCGTTGTGCATTGGTATTTGCGGCAAAAACAAAACAAATGCAAAAAATAAAAAGTAACTTTTTCATAAACACTCTTTTTTATTTCTTAAAAATTATTAACGGCTTCATTAAAAACTTTGAGCAATCCAGGCAGTAAACCAACAAATAGTACAGATTTTCAATCTTGAACCTTCAACTTTCAAGCTTTTTCAATTAACTATGAAAGCTGTATTATTCCGGTTCCTGTCCTAACATAAAGGTAAATTTAGCCGCGCCTTTTAATCCTGTTCCGGGAGTGATTCTATCCAGGCCTATTCCATAATCAAATCCAAGCAAACCAAACATTGGCAGGAAGAAACGCATTCCAACTCCAACAGATCTGCGCAATTGGAAAGGATTATAATCTTTAAAACTATACCATCCGTTAGCCGCCTCAAAAAATGCGAGGCCATAAATCGTACTGCTGGCACTGGTACTGAATGGATACCTCATTTCCAAAGTATATTTATTGAAGATAGTAAAAAAGTTGGTTGCCTGGCTTAAATCCGGGTTAATTTTTGGATTAGAATTATCATAAACCGGATAACCCCTGTGTGCGATAATATCGTATCCCAATAAACCGTAATTATTACTTAATCCGGCATCACCGAGTTGAAACCGTCCGAAGGGTGAAGTAGGAGCTTTGGTATCATACCTTCCAAGGAAGCCATATTTCGCAGCTGCATACAAAATGAATTGTTTGTCTTTATTTTCTCCACGTCCCTGTCCTATTGGAACATACCATTGAGCCGTAAAACGTTCTTTATGATATTCCACCCATTTATATTGATCTGCTGCACTCAATGTTTGTCCGTTTCTAAAGAGAGAATATGGCGGCGTTAATTCTGTGCTTAAAATAAAGTTAGAACCACTTGTCGGAAAGATTGGATTTGGGCCTGCCGAACTTCTTGCCAATGTAACTTTAAAACTGATATTATTTGAAACCCCATTTAATAATCCAGGGAAAATATTATAGTTCTTCAATTTATAACGCTGGTAATTCAACTGATAAACCAGAGAAAAGAAGTCATCAGGCCATCTTAATTGCTTACCGAGTGAAACACTGATCCCTGTGTTTTTAATGTAAGAAGAATCGGCAAAAGTACGATCATAAAACCCGGTCAATGGATTGTAAGCATTGGCGTATTTGGTGTCATAATATCCGATTGTAAACGGATTTCTTTTCTTACCTCCAAGCCATGGTTCAGTAAAGGAGAAGTTATAAGAACGAAATTGGCGTCCGTTGCTTTGGCCTCTTAAACTTAATTTTTGACCGTCGCCAACCGGCAGCGGATCCCAAGCTTTTTTCTTGAAAATATTATAGATGGAAAAGTTATTAAACGTAACACCAAGTGTTCCGGTAAGACCTATTCCACCTCCAAAACCAGCCGAAAGTTCCAGTTGATCAGATGATTTTTCAACAACGTTCCAGGTGATATCTACGGTTCCGTTTTCAGGATTAGGGACGATGCCCGGAGAAATTTTTTCGGCATCGAAATAGCCTAATTGAGAGAGCTCACGTTGTGTACGAATAATATCCTGGCGGCTAAATTTCTGACCTGGAATGGTTCTGAGTTCACGCCTGATCACATATTCTTTCGTTTTGTCGTTTCCTGCAATGTCAACTTTGCCGATAGTAGCTTGCGGCCCTTCTACAATGCGGATTTCATGATCAATAGTATCATTGTAAACAGCAGTTTCTACAGGAGTAACATGAAAAAATAAATATCCATCATCCATATATAAGCTACTGATATCTCCTCCTTCCTGCGAAGGTATTACTCCCAGTTTTTTATTTAAAATGGCTGCGTTATAAATATCTCCTTTTTTAATTCCTAATAAAACCGTCAACAACGAATCAGAGTATTTTGTATTTCCCTTCCAGGTAATGTTTCCAAAATAATAACGATGTCCTTCAGAAAGTTTAATTGCTACATCCAGATCGCCGTGATCATCGTAGGTTGTATCAGCAATGATCGTTGCATCACGAAACCCGAGAGAGTTGTAATAATCAAGAATTTTATTTTTATCTTCTAAATATTTTTTCTCATTAAA
>DATILZ010000550.1:0-4070 GCA_035475995.1 Hanamia sp.
AAATGATAAAAAAGGAAGACACTTTTTGAAATTTTAGGGACTATTTTTTTGATTTCCGCTTGTTATTCAAAAAAAACAATCGACTTTTTTTATAAAATTATTTTTAAAAACGCCTGTATTTCTACGATTTCACCGTAAAAACACGGTGGCGAAAAAAAATTTTTTTGTCACTTTTTATGATTTTTCATCTTCGGTCGGTGCAGGTTTTAGCTTGAGAAAAGCGGGAATAAAAGAAAAATTTTTGATACCTGGTAGTCCCTGTTTTCTGGGATTGCACGGATCGCAAAAAGTTTTTTGTTTTGCCTCCGTAACCCTGTGAGAATAACAGGAATTTTTTAACCCCAGATTTAAATCTTAGTATCATGCAGATCGAAAGATTAAAAACAGGCTTCGGCAGCATGTCTGACGCAGCCTTCGAAATCAAAGCCTCACACATAGATGTGAGCATGGAAGGGAATGAAAATTTCCCCGCCCCTACGCCGCAGTTGCCCGTTGTAACGGGAGCGTTGCAGGTGTATCACGAAGCCAGGATTGCCGCAAAAGAAAAAAGCAAAAATGCAATTGCAGCAAAAAAAGAGGCGCGTAACATCCTAATGGCACTGTTGATTCAACTGGCCAATTATGTGATGACTACCGCCAACGGTGATCGCAAAAAGCTGATCAGTTCCGGCTTTGACCTGGCCCGGAAAGGTGAAACCTCACCGATCGTTAAACCCGCAAGCATTTCCGTCAAAGAGGGCGAGAATGCGGGAGAACTGATGGTGAAGGTTCCGAGGGCAAAAGGCGCCACCGGCTATGTGACGCTGTACACGCCTGATCCGATTACCCCGGATAGCGTGTGGAAGCAGTTGGTACGCTCCACCAGTAAAAACAAAATCCAAAACCTGGAAAGTGCTACAAGGTATTGGGTTAAGATTGGCGTGGTAGGGCCACACGGTCAACTGGTGTTCAGCGATCCCATCTCAAGGGTAGCGCAATAGGATAAGATTGCCCAAACGCTGCTGTTTTTAACGGCTTAAAAATGACTGTATTTGCAGTCATTTTTTTTTGCCCAAAAGTGTGCTGCCTGCAGCAAGCCCTGAACGGAAGATGTATCTGCAATAATTGGTGATGCAGCAGGCAACGGTTATAAAAATAATCTTAAAACATCTTCAAATAGAAATATCGGCTTCAAACACTTAATGCGACTGCATAATCCACAACAAAGTCGTGTAACAAAAAGACCAGAGCCTGTGCCACATATTTATTTCTAAAGGCATAGCTGATGACGCCCGCCACGCAAACCGAACCGGTTTTGCGGATGAGAGATTTTCTATACGTTTCTATCGTATGAACGCTTAGCCGGAGCTCATATGCGATTTGCTTTGTGGTGCGTTCCAGGCACAGGAGGATCATTACTTCTTTTTCTCTTTTGGTAAGTTTAGCAGGCTTAGTCTGTCGGTTGAGGACTTGTTTGTCATCCTTTTTTGGGTCCCCGTTTTGCTTTGATTGCATAATAGAAGGGTTTAATATAAATAAAACATATTTTGATTAAAAATATTGTGCAGAGGGGAATGATTATTTGGGGATAGGAAGTGCTACCGTCCTCGCTGTAGGGGCAGGGTTCACCCCTGCCCCGTTAGATACGGTAATCCCGAATTTCAATTCTTCAGCATATTGTAAACAGCTTCAATCCGCATATTTTATCTCTTTGTATTCTGTAGTGGCCTTTGGAGCTGCTAAATACAAATCGGATATATTATTTGGTTTACTGTTTTCATCGGTGAATTCGCCATATTTATCCGGCAGGGGTAAACCCTGCCCCTACATCATCATAAACTAAATAATCAATATTTCATGTTCAATATTCAATTTGGCATATCGATACATTTTCCATTACTTTTATATCAATAAAAAGATATTTTCCAATCAAAATAAACTGATATAATTATGGCAATGAAAATTTACACCAAAACCGGAGATGCAGGAAAGACAAGCCTTATCGGTGGAACGAAAGTTTTTAAAAGCGACCCCCGGATTGAAGCGTATGGCACTGTAGATGAATTAAATTCTTACATCGGGTTGGTTTCGGATTTTTGCTCAGACGATGATGCGAGAAATATTTTAAAAGAAATCCAGGACAGGCTATTTACCATTGGTTCAGAACTTGCCTGCGACCCGGATAAAAATATAAAAATGAGCATTCCTGATCTGCATGAAAGCGATATTGAATTATTGGAAAAGGAAATGGACGAAATGGATAAAGAACTTCCTGTGATGAAAAATTTTATTTTGCCCGGCGGCTCTCCTTCTGTTTCTTTTATGCATGTAGCTCGTTGCGTTTGCAGGCGTGCGGAAAGATGCTGTGTAAATCTGATGGAAAACGGTGGTCCGGTAAATCCGTTAATTATAAAATATATCAATCGCCTTAGTGACTATCTTTTTATGCTTGCCCGCTATACCGGCATGAAAAATAATACGCCGGAAATTATCTGGAAGGCGCGTGTATAAAGTCATACCCGTAAAAAAGAAGTTCGGACTATGTAAGGCTTTATCTCCGCTATCATATTTCATTTTCCTGAATCCACTTTTACTAACTCATCGTAAACTTAAAATTCTCATGCCAGATATTTATAAGGATCTGCATGAAAATTAAAAAGTGCAGACAATAAAAAAAGCATTGAAAAAGTAAATGTTTTTCAATGCCTTGTCTAAAAAAACTCTTGTTTTTCGAAAGCAATTTTATCTATTTGCCGCTAGTTGCAGGTGGATTTCCTGTATTAGCAGGTGGCATTGGAGGCTGATTGTTTTCCATTTTTTTCGGTGGTTTGTTTTCAGGATGCGGATCACCATGATGGCAGGTATAACAGGTTACATATTTGAGCATATAACTTACTGCGGAAGTATCGGTGGTGGGAAGAGCCATTCCGTCCTTCATACCTTCTTCTATTTGTTGAAAATGATTTTTGTTAATGTCAATGGTCATCAACATCATTTTACGCGCAATTTGTTTTTCTGGTTTATCATCTTTTGCAAAATCCATTTTTCTTGTTTCCTGATTTGCTACATGGCAATAATTACATTTTACTCCGAGAGATGCAGTGAAATGATGCATTACACTGTCGAGGCCATCTTTAGAAATATCTTTAGGCAGAATTTGCAAATTGGTAAACCTGGGCTGATAAGAAGTAGTAAAGGCCTGGATTACAAAAACGCTTATTAAACAAGCAATAATTACAACGATACTTTTTTTCATGATTCAAATTTTGAATATCGAAAGTATTAAAAATAAATCAACAGTTCCAAAAAAATTTGAGGAGAAACCTGATGAAGAATGTGAGGTGTTGCGTTTACGATATACGAAGTACGAGGTTGGATGCTTTTCTGTTGGTCAATGACCACTTGTTGGTTGTCTATATCCTTATTTTAAGTTTTTAACATTTTTTATCTGATGTGAATAAGTAAATTAGTAAAAGCAGATTTTCATTTTTTATATTTGAAATGCTAAAGCAACTTTTTGTATAACCTTCTAAAAATAACCTATTGACAGAAACAATAATCAACCTGGAAACCGTGAGCCCTATTGAGTTTTTCGGCGTGAATAATGGAAAATTGGATATTCTGAAAAAGAAATTTCCACGTTTAAAGATCCTCAGCCGTGGCACACAAATAAAACTATCGGGAGCTCCCGAACAGATTGAAAATGCAAGAGATAAAATAAATCTTGCCGTTCAATACCTTGAAAGAAATGGCAACATGAGTGAAAATTACCTGGAGCAGATCCTTGGAGGCGATGATGAAAAAGTGATTGATAATTTTATAGAAAAAAATCAGGCGGATGTGCTGGTTTTTGGCCCTCACGGAAAAAGTGTGAGAGCAAGAACAGCCAATCAAAAAAAGATGGTGCACTCTGTTGATAAAAATGATATCGTTTTTGCAATCGGCCCCGCCGGCACCGGTAAAACCTATACTGCTGTGGCTTTGGCAGTGCGTGCGTTAAAAAATAAACAGGTAAGAAAAATTATCCTGACACGTCCTGCGGTAGAAGCCGGAGAAAATCTTGGTTTTCTTCCGGGAGATCTGAAAGAAAA
>DATILZ010000551.1:0-3385 GCA_035475995.1 Hanamia sp.
AACAGAACCAGCATTGTAATTGCTCACAGATTAAGTACCATCCGACATGCAGATGAAATCATCGTTTTGCAAAAAGGGAAAATCGTAGAACGCGGCACTCATATGACTTTGATGGCGCTTGATGGTTTTTACAGAAGGCTGGTAACTATGCAGGAAGTAAAGTAATGGTTGCCGTCCTTGTTGATTATCTTAGCTATTTTAGGACTAGTCATCCTTCTTACTCCCAGTCAAAGCCCACTCAAAGCCCAGTCAAAGCCCAGTCAAAGCCCACTCAAAGCCCACTCAAAGCCATGGATAATGCATGAAGGCTCTATGAGCAGCTAATCAGCAGCATATAGCTAATAGATTGAGAGCAAACAGGCAAGCTATCAATTCTTATATTCTAGCCTCTTTCTGATGTTCAATGGTAAATTGAATCAAATCGTCTAATGCCACGCTTGCGCGATCGCTGGCATCCTGGATTTCTTCCCGTGAAACATTGGCGGCAAAATATTTTTCTTTCAGCCTTTTCTTTACTCCTTTCAATTCCATTCCTTCATATCCTGTAGGGCGCATTAGCGAATAGGCATGAATCAATCCGGATAATTCATCAAAAGCATAAAGCATTTTATCCATTTTAGTTTCTGGTTCTACTCCAAAATGATTTGGTCCATGCGAAGCGATTGCACGGATAATTTCCGGATCAATGTTCCTTGATTCCAATTCTTCGATAATTTTTTTGCAATGTAGTTCCGGCCATTGATCCCAATCGGCATCATGCAGCAAGCCGGCCATTTCCCATCGCCATTGATCCGCTTCACTGAGATGTTCTTTTTCCGCAGCCCAGCTTTTCATCAGATGCGCTACCTGTCTCATGTGCAGTTTTAGTTTGTCGTTTTTTACCCAATCATTTAATAATTCATTTGCTTCTTCTTTTGAAAGAACATTTTCTTTGTTTGCAACGTTTCCAAAAGTATTTCTGTTTAGTAAAAGGCTCATTTGGTTTTTGGTTTTTATTAAATTTATTGTTCGCGTATAAAGATATTACCGTTCATTCCAATTCGCTCCTTGCTGCTCTCACGTTTATAAAAATGGATATTATTAAAAATGATTTTCACTTTTAATGCGGAATTGCCGGAAATTAAAGTCATTAATTCTGACGGGACAGAACTATAATTTGAATATCCTTTTTCTAAAGAATTTACAAGGGATTCAATGTCAAACGATACAGCGGAATCCTTTTTATTTTCACTGAAAACTAACAATTGCTTTTTCTCAAAATCAAAACAAAAGGAAATATTATTTTTTCCTACAAGATATGTATTGCAAGTAGTATTCTCTTTCGCATATTCGTTTATACTAAAATCCTGAATAAAATAATTGTAACCTTCTACACTTACAATATTGCTTGAATTATTGGAAAAAAAGGTAAGATATTTATTTTCATTGTTATCCTCTTGAATCTGATAATCCTGTATATATTTAAGGTTTATCATTGAATGAATTTTTTCAGTATAATCATACCTGTTTTCGTTTTTTAAGGCCGAATCAAGGTTGCGAACAAAATATGGTTGTAATGATTTATAACCATGCACATCAACTAGATAATTAATAGTAGAACTAATTTTTTTATTATCCTTAAAAGGGATCGTATCTTTTGACGGCTCAATTCTTCCATTTACTAACATTGAATATTTATTAAGTAAAGCTTTGAGATGGTTTTTTTGACTGGCTAGTGAAACACTAAAAGCTCCCCATGGCCCAAAGGAAGAAGCTAATGCCAAAAGACAAAGTGAAATTGGAATTACCTTAATGTTTTTTGCTTTTGAAAAAAGAAAATAGAATGCAACAAATAAAAGCCATAATGCTAGCACCAGAATAAAGTATCGCAGTTCTGTAACTCCATAATCGCTGATTCTTCTCTTTATTGCAAAAAATAATAAAACAATCAGTGGAAATAAAGCAAAATAAAAGAATCGGGAAAATATCAAAATCCATTTATTGTTTTCATGATTTCTTATAGGATAGATGAGAAGTAAAGAAAGAATTCCTCCTATTGAAAATCCAATTACAAGATATGACACCCATCCCGAAGGCCATTGAGCTGTAACAATGATTTTGAACATATAAGCGTACAAAATAATCAGGTAAATGCTTATTAGTGGCAATAGAATAAATTGAGTAAAAATCTTTAACCCTTTTGGATAATCATTTTGTAAATCCAGTTCAGAAAATTTTGAAGGGAATCCACTCAGGAAAAACCATGTGTTAAAAACGCCGGCCAGCCATATCCAAAGATCAAAATAAGTATTACTGCTTATATCTGCATTAAATAATTTTTCCATTGCTAACATGGCAATAACCAAACCCAGGTAAAGCACGATAGTATATAATGCTGATAGTAGAATCCTTAAAAAAATTATTTTATTATATTGCCAAAAGCCATTTATCATATCTTTTTCCAGGTAAGGAATGAATGCGATTGTTAAATGTAAAATAAGAGCCAGTAAACAAAACCGGGTGAAACTTATAGTCATAAATCGAGCGGGAAGTGAGAAATAATAGCAGACTAATAATCCGATAGCTAAAATTAATAAAAGAAAAGCTGTCTTTCTACTTAATTTCCTTTGTTCTATGAAAACTTTTAAAGAGATAAATAACAGCATTCCAAGATAACTTGTCATTACAATATTCCAATAATAATAATGGGACGAATATGATGTCCCATTTAGATGAACAGCCATTATGAAAAATAATGAGCCGATAAAAGCTGCTACAATGGCTAAAGGAAACCTTAAAAAAGTAGTAAATGTTTTTTCAGCCAGTTGATCAAGAGAGACAATTTTCATAAACAGTAAATTTTTTAATTAAAAGTCAGTAAATTTTTTAATAGTCATTCAATAAAATATTGGTAGTAAAAAAATAGCTGATTATTCTTCAAAATTCTTTCCTTTGCTTCAATGTCTTTATTCATTACTTCTCTAAACTCCGGTAGCAACGGAAATTGTTATTATATAGGAAACAATACGGAAGCGGTATTGATAGATGCCGGTATTTCTTGTAGGGAAATAGAAAAAAGAATGAAGCGGCTTGGATTATTGATGGAAAAAGTAAAAGCGGTTTTTGTTTCTCATGAGCATTCAGATCATATAAAGGGATTGCCCGTTTTGGTCAAAAAATATCAGCTTCCTGTCTATATTACCCCACTTACTATGCGGCATGGAAGATTGAATTTTGAAGAACATCTATTAAAAAGTTTCATTGCACATCAATGTATTTCAATAGGCGAATTATCAATTACACCTTTTCCAAAATTTCATGATGCAAGCGATCCTTTCAGTTTTGTAGTTTCCTGCAACCATATTTGCGTAGGCGTTTTTACAGATATTGGCGTTCCCTGCAATCA
>DATILZ010000552.1:0-4462 GCA_035475995.1 Hanamia sp.
ATCATCTGCACCTTTTCCACCTACGCCAATAGAGGCAAGTTGTAGTTTATCACTTGGTGCAATAAAACCCTTTCCACCTAAAACATGGCGAGGGACAATCATAAAACCTGCTGCTGTGATTGCGGTATTTTTTAGAAATTCCCTGCGCGATGCGTTTGAAATGTTTTTTTCTGATTCGTCTTCCATAATTATATTTTTAAATAGCTGTGAAAAAATTTAATTTAAAAAATTAGAGAAAAATAGACTTTTAAATATTCCTCTTTTTCAATTCGCCAACTGCATGGTCTACAGCGCGTGCCGTCATCGCCATATAAGTTAATGATGGATTTACACAATTTGAAGAGGTCATAAATGAACCATCTGTAACAAAAACATTTGGTGCATCCCATACCTGATTCCATTTATTTAAAACTGAAGTTTTAGGATCCAATCCCATGCGTGCTGAACCCATTTCATGGATTCCTCTTCCCATGGTGCCATCGCCATCAAAACCTCTTACATTTTTTACACCAGCTGCTTCGAGCATTTCCATCGCATCATTTTTCATATCAACCCGCATTTTTCTTTCATTGTCTTTCCATTCTGCGTCTGTTGCCAGAATATTCAATCCCCATTTATCTTTTTTGGTTTTATCAAGGGTGATTTTATTTTCGTGATATGGAAGTATTTCTCCAAAACCGCCTACGCCCATTGTCCACGGCCCTGGCTCTGATAACGCATCTTTAAACTCACCTCCAATATTCATTTCGGCTATTTCACGGCTCCAGCCTTGCCTGCTAGCTCCGCCCTGGTATCCAAATCCACGGATATAATCTCTTTTGTCTCCAAATAAATTGCGGAATCGTGGAATATAAATTCCATTAGGGCGCCGGCCAAAGTAATAACGATCGTCATACCCCTCTACGTCGCCGGAAGCACCGACTCCAAGATGATGATCCATAATGTTATGTCCGAGCTCTCCACTGCTGCTGCCCAATCCATCAGGCCAAATGTCTGTTGCGGAATTCATAAGTATCCAGGCACTGTTGAATGTAGATGCATTTAAGAAAACAATTTTTGCAAAATATTGATAAGTTTTATTGGTTTCTGCATCCAAAACTTCTACTCCGGTTGCTTTTTTTGTATCCTTATCATACAGGATCTTTGTAACGATCGACCATGGACGAACAGTAAGGTTTCCTGTTTTCATTGCTGCAGGAAGCGTGGAAGATTGTGTGCTGAAATAACCACCAAAAGGACATCCGAGCCAGCATTTATTTCTATATTGGCAATTCACTCTTTCCTGGATTGGCTCTGTAATATTTGCAGTACGGCCAATGATCATATCCCGTTTTCCTTCAAAATTTTTTTTGATTCTTGCAGCAACATCTTTTTCCACCACATTCATTTCCATCGCAGGTAAAAAATTGCCATCCGGCAATTGAGCCAATCCATCTCTTGAACCGCTTATTCCGGCAAATTTTTCAGCATAGGTGTACCATGGTTCAATATCTTTATACCGGATCGGCCAATCTACAGCAATACCATCTTTTGCATTTGCTTCAAAATCAAAATCGCTCCACCGGTAGCTTTGCCTGCCCCACAAGAGTGAGCGGCCGCCTACATGATAGCCGCGAAACCAGTCAAATCTTTTTATTTCTGTGTAAGGGCTTTCTTTTTCATTTACCCACCAATCAAGATTCATTTCATTCAGAGGATAATCTCTTTTTAACACCGGATAATCTTTGATCATTTCCTGGGTGCGCCCACCGCGGTGGGGAAATTCCCATGGACCTTTTACCGCATTTACATAATCCGTTTTGTGCTCAATGTTTTTTCCTCTTTCGAGCATGATAGTTTTGAGGCCTTTTTCAGTAAGTTCTTTTGCAGCCCAACCGCCTGAAATTCCGGAGCCAATCACAATTGCATCGTACGTGTTTTCTGCCATAGTTTGTTTAATTATTGAATTATTGAATTACTTTATTATTGAATTAATATTGAATTGGGTTAATTAGCACATCAGCTTAATTAGAATTAATCAGACATCGCAAATCTTAATAGCTTCCTTTAATGAATCAAGCTTATCCGGATATGTTGGCATAAATTCCTGCGCCACATATCCTTTATATCCTGTTGCAACAATCGCTTTCATGATTGCCGGATAATTTAATTCCTGGCTGTCATTTATTTCATGCCGGCCCGGAACGCCTCCGGTATGATAATGTGCAATGTATTGATGATAATCCCTGATATTTCTGATAATATCCCCTTCCTGTATCTGCACGTGATAAATATCAAAAAGTAATTTAAAATTTTCTGAAGCAATTTTTTTACAAAGATCAGCGCCCCATTCTACATGATTGCACATATAATCTTTATGATCAATTTTACTATTCAGGATTTCCATTACCATTGTTACTCCATGCTTTTCGGCAAAAGGTAAAATTTTATCCAATGCGATCTTACAATTCTTCATTCCCGTTTCATCATCCATTCCTTCGCGCTTGCCGCTGAAGCAAATAAGGTTTTTATATCCTGCTTTGGACATGATCGGAATTACTTCAAGATATTCTTTTATCAGTTGGTCATGATATTTCGGATTATCCAGCCCATTGTATAAATTATTATCACCGGCGGTGTAACACATGGAGCTATAAATTCCATGCTTTTGAAGTGTCGGCCAATCTTTAGGTCCTACCAGATCAATGGCATTTAACCCGATTTTTTTTACAGCTTCACACAACTGGTCTAATGTTAAATAACCAAACGTCCATCTGGAAACCGAATGATTGATATTTCCTTTAAGCTTGCCATTTTTTTCAAAAGAAATTTTTTCTGCAAAAGAAATTGCAGGTGCAGCAATAGCGGCAGTTGTTCCCAGGGCAAGATTTTTTAATAAGGATCTTCTGTTTTGTTTTAAATTCATAGTGTTAAATATTCACAGTTTGCTCAACTGGCTTTTCGTTTTTATCATTAAAGAAAATTGCAAATAATAAAAAGACTACAAGGGCAATGATAGAAGGAATGATCCAAATCATTTTCCAATTAGATACCGCTTTAGAAACATTATCGACAATAGTTGTGGTCGTGTAAGCATCCTTTATCAATCCAGCAATCCAAAAACCAATCAGCATCCCAATGCCATAAGTTGCCAAAGTGATCAATCCTTGCGCCGCGCTTTTAAATTTAGTGCCCGCTTTCGCGTCTGTATAAATTTGTCCTGATACCATAAAGAAATCATAACAGATGCCATGTAAAATAATACCAATGATTAGCATAAATGTAAGATCACCGGCGTTTCCATATGCAAATAATGCATATCGCACCGCCCAGGCGAGCATGCCCGCCATTATCGTCTTTTTAAAACCGAATTTTTTGAAAAAGAACGGAAGCAATAACAGAAAGAATATTTCAAAAAACTGGCCAAGGCTCATTTTGGCCGTTGCATTGGCCATCCCTTTATCTATTAGAAAAGGATTGGCATACTGATAATAAAATGCCAGGGGAATGTCTATCAAAATGGAGGCAATAAAAAATATGAGATAATTTTTATCCTTCAATAATTTTAAAGCATCCAAACCTAATATTTCAGACACTTTCACTTTAGCCCCTTTTGCAATTTTTGGACGTGTTTTTGGCAAAGTGAAGCTAAATATTCCTAAAGCCAAAGACGCAACGGAAGCCATTAAGAAAGTATTTTTCAACAGGCCTACTGCTATGTTAGCTTCCGAATCCCATACAAAAAAACTAATTGCAAGTCCGGCAACAATCCATCCAATTGTTCCCCAAACTCTTACCGGTGGGAATTGTTTTTCAGTATTAGTCATTTGATTGAACGAGATAGAATTTACCAATGCCAGTGTAGGCATAAACAAAATCATATAGATCAGCAGGTAATAAAAAACAACCGGAGGATATACATTTGTAACTGCGCCAATACTATATACCTGGTACAATAAAATCGCTCCAGCGATGTGTAAAATACCAAGAATTTTTTCAGCATTGAAAAAACGATCTGCAATTAATCCAATAATAAAAGGTGCAATAATTGCTCCCCACGATTGGGTTGAAAACACTGCGCCAGTTTCTGCACCGTTGGCATGAAGATTATTTATTAAAAAAGTGCCGAGGGTTACAAACCACGCGCCCCAGATAAAAAATTCAAGAAACATCATGGCAGAAAGCTGCAGTCTTGTGGTAAATTTCATTTACAAAAATTTATGTTTTAGGTTTAAAATGGATTTTAAAATAGCTTGAGTATTCAATTTAAAATTTAAATAGATTTCTTTAAAAAACATGAATAAATGAATTCGCAAAAATTGACTTGGAAGTTTAAATGTACAGATTTTATGTATAAATCGAATTTTCTTTAAAAAAAAAATCAAAAAACAATTAAATTAATTTGAATGGATAACTAAAAAAAGAGAAAAGAAATAATTCTTGAATTAAATTAATGATAGCAGTAAACCGGGAAATAAATGAG
>DATILZ010000553.1:0-4231 GCA_035475995.1 Hanamia sp.
TACAGAAATTAAAGGGTCGCTGGTAAAAATAAATTGATAAGACTAAAAATAAAAGCATAGAAAGCTTCTACAGCAAAAGGATAAATAATGGAGATTTTGATTTTTTAAATGATATAAAAAAGGTGAGCATTTGGTTTAAACCTGATTTTTAAGAATTAAAAAGCTCCTTTGCTCAACCTATGCTATTCTATAAAAATAAATCAATAAATAAATGCCATTTGCCGCGAGAATTTCAGATATGCATGTTTGCCCGATGGTAACCGGTGTCGTTCCTCATGTTGGCGGACCGGTATTGCCACCTGGTTGTGTCACTGTTTTAATCGGTGGCTTACCGGCAGCACGTACAGGAGATTTGTGCACTTGCGTGGGTCCGCCAGATTCAATTGTAATGGGTTCGGCCACTGTATTAATTGGTGGAATGCCGGCGGCAAGAATGGGTGATACTACCGCCCATGGCGGTACTATTATCATCGGTTGTCCAACTGTAATTATTGGAGGTTAACATATGTCGATATCAAAATCATTTCTCGGAACGGGGTGGGGATTTCCACCTACTTTCAGCAAGAAAACATTGCAGGTGGGAATGCTCAGTGACGAAGAGGATATTCAGAGCAGCCTTGAAATTCTTCTTTCAACACGGCAGGGCGAAAGAGTAATGCTTCCCGGCTATGGATGTAACCTGGATGAAATGCTTTTTGAACCATTAACCACTACTTTTAAAACATACATAAAGGATATGATCAATACTGCGATCCTGTATTATGAACCTCGTATTTCTGTAAATAAAATAGACCTTGATGATACAGGAGAAGTGGAAGGAAGAATTATTATTTCAATTGATTATACGGTAAGGTCAACCAACTCAAGATTCAATTTTGTTTATCCATATTACAAAAATGAAAATACAGAACTTACCTAAATTAATTTATCACTTGTAAAATGTCGTGCACAGATAAAAATCCATTGACCCGTGAAGGCACAAGCCTTTTAAACAGGGTGCTTGCTGCTTTATCTCCGGGTTATGCAAAAGTAGATGAACGCGAAGCAGCGGATATGATCCTCTTCGCAAAAAGATATGCCGCCGAGCTGAATTTTTATAAAGAAGATAATACCGTTGATGGCGATTGGCAAGCGCTGATGTCCTCAGATGTAAGTGTTCCATTGGCGACATTAACACGCCTTAATGTTCAGGAAATTTCTGATTATAAAAAAAGAATTTATAAAAGAATCATTCTTGCAGATACAGATTCAAAAGCGGAAACGCAATTCAAATTTTTGTTTGATCTGGTTTTTTCTTTAGCTAAACTGGTGGATCAGCAATTTTTATTATTGCCAAACGATTTTGAATACAAAAGCATTGTTGTTGATGTTATTAAAAACAAACTGCAACAGCCTCTTGCCAATATTGAGAAGTGCTTTAATGATTTTAAAGGCGCAGCCCTTCTTGACTATAGCACCCTTCAACAGGATAATGATGCACCGATTGCGGTAGTTTCCGAAGAGAATTTTTCAAGGGCAGCAGATATGAGCATTTCATGGCAATCTGCAGTAGCAGATATTTCTATTACTTTACCAACTCTTGCCACCCGGAGGGAAATTATTGTTTATGTAATCAATCACAATATTTTTAATGCACAGATCGAAACAATATTCAATGGAATTTCCTCAGTGGTAAATCGGGCGAATGATCTTTTTATTCAAACACTGGATAATTATCCCGAACATACGCCTCATTTTGCATTGTTCATTGCCTTCATTAAAATCTATTTACATGCACAGGGTGATTTGAACCAATATACCGGGCGACATCTTGATTTCTATTATAAACAGGTCTTGCAATTAATGAACAAAGCTCCGGAACCAGATTCAGCGCATGTACTTTTTGAATTGCAAAAGCCTGTTGATGAGAGCCTTCTTTTGAAAAGCACATTATTCAAAGGTGGTAAAGACATCACAGGCAAAGAAATCAGTTATGCGCTTACCGATGATATTGTGATTAATAAAGCGGCGGTATCTAAAATACATTCAACACAAATCTTACACGGAACAAAAGATCTGCTGAAGGCCTCTCCCATTGCCAACTCTGATGATGGGCAAGGAGCAAAAATTACTTTGGCCGATAAAAGCTGGTTTACGTTTGGGGATGTAAAAAAAATTAAAAATGCTCAAACAGGTTTTGCTATTGCGTCTAATATTTTATACCTGAATGAAGGAACCAGGGGCATCACAGTTGCTGTAAATTTTGCAACGCCAATTCCTGCTCTTTTATTTTTGAACCTGAATTGTTTTACCGCACAGTTTACAGGAGCAAAGAAATGGGAAAGTGTTTCTTCACTTTCGATACATACAAATACTTCGGGTTCACAACTTGTTTTCACCATAAATCTTTCACCCGATAATCCGGCTGTTGTTCCCTATTCAGAAAAGATTCATAGCCAAAATATGAATATAGGATTACCTGTGTTGGAATTTTACCTGAAGCAGGATATCGCCAACGGTATCCCTTACACGTTAATTTGTAACAAAGAAATAAAATCGGTTGATGTTACCGTAAATGTTAGTGGGATAAAAGACCTGGTGTTGAGCAATGACAATGGAACTATTGATGCATCAAAACCCTTTAAACCTTTTGGTGATTTTCCCGATACAGGTTCTGGTTTTTATATCGGTAGTAAAGAAATATTTCAAAAACCATTGACACAGCTTGACATTATAGTGAATTGGAAAAATCCTTCACCACCTACACTTTATGGAGCAACCAATTATTTGTGGCAAAATAGTTTCGATAATAAGATTTACGCTTCCAGCATTAGCTCATCAGCAATCAGCATATCCTTTTCAGGAAGCAACAGTGCATTTATTCCAACAATTATTGATTTTACCAAAAATGAAAAAATTACTGCTGATACGCTTGCAGGCTTTTTACGTATCAGAATGAATGATGCTACTTATTCCCTTGATCAGCATTTGAAAGACGTGAGCAATGCATTAAGTAATGGCACTGCTCTTACATGGGATTCTAATGCGAACGCATATAAAATTACCATTGCACCAACTCCGGCACCAACAGAAGTAGTACTAAACAATTTATCAATTAATTATGTTGCTGCTACTACCATTCCATTTGATGCAAATGAAGCCGTCAATAATGATTTGTTCTATCATTTAAATCCGTTTGGTTTTTCCCGAATCAGCAATTCACTTATTGATACTTCCTCCGACATAGAGAAAACGCAAAAAATAACCCTGCTGCAGGATATTGTGAACGAAGGCGAATTGTTTTTGGGAGTGGAAAATATTACCGGCGGGATGGTAGTTACTATTTTATTCCAGGTTGCTGAGGGCAGTTCCAATCCTTTGCTGGATGTGGAAAATCTGGGATGGTACTATCTCTCTGCCAACAACAACTGGAAACTTTTTAAGAATGAAAACATCATTGACAACACAAATAATTTCACTCAATCAGGCGTTGTGACCATTAAGTTTCCCGCTGATGTCGCCACAAACAACACCTTGCTCGAAAATAATTTTGCCTGGATAAAAATTACTGCACATCCATTCTCTGATGCGGTTTGTAAAATGGTTTTGATACAGGCGCAGGCAGCCCTTGTGCAACTGGTGCAGGATGAAACAAAAGGAATTGAATTCAGGCAGATACTTCCTGCAAATACCATCTCAAAATTAATTGTGAGCGATAGTGATATCAAAAAAATCCAGCAACCTTTTAACTCGTTTGATGGGCGGTTAAGGGAAACGGACGATCATTTTTATGTAAGGGTAAGTGAAAGATTACGTCACAAGCAACGTGCAATTACTATTTGGGATTATGAGCATATCATTCTTGAAAAATTTCAAAAAATATTTAAAGTTAAATGTATCAATCATGCCGGCTTTTATACAGAAAACGGAGTTGATATTTTCTGTGAAAATTACCCCGGTCATGTTTCCGTTATTACTATTCCTGATGAAAGTAATAATACAAATATCAATCCGTTGCGGCCCTACACGCCCATTGGCTTATTGAACAATATAACCAGCTATTTGCAGAAAATTATTTCACCTTTTGTAAAACTTCATGTAAAAAATCCGCAGTTTGAAGAAATACAACTTGATTTTAAAGTGAAATTCTATGAGCACCTGGATGAATCTTTTTTCACCAATCAATTGAACAATGAAATAGAGCAATTTCTTACTCCATGGGCATTTGACAATAAAAAAGAAATTTCTTTTG
>DATILZ010000554.1:0-1747 GCA_035475995.1 Hanamia sp.
CTGGATGTTTCCAAAATACATGCAGGAAAGCTGGAACTGAATATCTCTCTTTTTAACCTGAATTTGCTGTTAAGAGAAACAGTTAATAATCTGCAGCAAACCGCCCAACATCACCGGTTGTTATTTAATGAAAATACAGAAGAATTAATGGTGAATGCAGATCGCGCAAGGATTGAACAGGTAATAATTAATTTGATCAGTAATTCAATAAAATATATGCCTTTGCCAGGCAATATTATTATTGACGCATACAAAAAAGAAGGAAACGTAGTGGTGAGTGTGGTTGACAACGGTATTGGTATCGCTGAAAAAGATCTTGAAAATATCTTCCTGCGCTTTTACAGGGTGAGCGGGCCGGCAAGCACATTTTCAGGTTCAGGAATTGGATTATTTATTTCATCAGAAATCATTAAAGCTCATCATGGTCAAATATGGGTAGAAAGCGAGATTGGCAAAGGCTCCGTTTTCCATTTTTCTATTCCTGCACAAAACCATCAAAAGGCTTTTTAGTTGTTTTTTACCAGTCACTCCAGGCTTCATCGGCAGCAGCCAAATCTTCAACTTTGCACGTTAATAACCGTTTTTAATTCGTGGTAAAACAAAGGCCGCACAAACAATGCTTTCGCCTTCCTCCTTTCCAAAGTTCTTTTTCCATGCTGATCAGCACTACTTTATTCTCATCAATGGTAACAAAATCTTTCTGGTTATTTTTTTAAATAAACCTTCCTGGTTTTCGCTTCCTGTTAATTACAGGGCATAAAATTTGTGCAAACATTTGCGAATTTTATTTTCGCAAAAAGGAAATAAAACATTCTGTACATGTTTTTGTAACAGATACTCAGTAAATTTGAAATTATCAATTTATTACTCACTTTTAAAAATTAATATTATGCCATTTACACTTCCTCCTCTTCCTTATGACTATGATGCGCTGGAACCCCACATCGATAAATTAACGATGGAAATACATCACGATAAGCATCACCAGGCTTATGTAGATAATTTGAATAAAGCGATTGCCGGCACTGAAAATGAAAATAAGTCATTGGAAGAGTTGGTAAAAAATGCAGGAAAATATCCTGCTGCTGTCCGCAATAACGGTGGTGGCCATTGGAATCATAGCTTCTTTTGGCAAATAATGTCGCCGGATGGTGGAGGAAATCCAGAAGGAAAATTAGCGGATGCAATTAATGAAACATTCGGTTCTCTGGATGCAATGAAAGAAAAATTTAATGCCGCCGGAGCTGGCAGATTTGGCAGCGGATGGGCCTGGCTTGGCGTAGCTGATGGAAAATTAACGATATGCTCCACACCCAACCAGGATAATCCTTTAATGGACGTATCAGAATGTAAATGCACACCAGTATTGGGTTGTGATGTTTGGGAACATGCCTATTATTTAAAATATCAAAATAAAAGAGGCGATTATTTAAAACAATTCTGGGATGTAATCAATTGGAAAAAAGCATCCGAGAATTTTGAAAATGCGCAATAGGATTTTTGAAGTATTTTTTAAAAACCGTCATTTTGTGGCGGTTTTTTTGCTTTCAGTAAACAAATAAATATTGCCAATTCTGATCTTTCATTTTATATTTTATTCCTGACAGAGGAAATGAAATGATGAAAATACTTCCCCAAAAAATTGCGGAAATACGATAATGGTTAGTATCGCATCCCTCTTTTTTCAATCAATACAAAATTGAAACTTCAACATCTCATTTTTGCCAGTAATTTAACCAGTCAATCA
>DATILZ010000555.1:0-3401 GCA_035475995.1 Hanamia sp.
AAAAAAAAAGAAAAAGTATTTTTCATGTTGTAAATCTTAGCGCAATATTCCTTTTGTTTTTGGCCGCGTGGATTCATTACCGTTTAATTTTTAAACACCTTTCTATATGACAACAATCAAACCAGGAAGATACAGTAAACAAAGAAATATTTGAAATTCTTCTACAGATATGGCCACGAATTAAATGCATTTTATTGAATAGAAAAGTGCTCTTATTTTTGATTAAAATGCAAATCTCCACACCAGTTTTGCAACGCCGGTTGATGTTTCTGGTTTCAGTAGATCTAATTTTGTTAACTGGTTATAGCCGCGGTTGTAAACAACATACAGGTCGCTGCCGATTTTTGGTATCCAGTGCAACCTGAAATTAAAAAACATCACATCATCCAAAGAATTCCATTGTTCAAACAAGGAGATATCAATTTTAGTAGTAAATGCGTAATTGAGATATTGAGCAAGTTCATTAGCCGGAACATTGGCACCAGGAAGTGTGATATAATTGTACGTGTAGTCGGTTCTCAGATTGAAATGTTTTGAAAGATTTATTCCTGCCGATGTTTGAAACGTTTTAATCTTACCTGAATAAAATTTGCCCCAGTTATAAAAGAGCCGCATCCATAGTTTGCGTGACTGGTAGGTAGAGAACTGAAATTCGGTGTTGTGCATATGATATTTTCCTGCAGGAATTATTGCGCTATCCGTTAAATCAAAAGGAACATCCAATCTATCATAAGATTGCTGCAGGTTAAATTCAAAACTTTCACCGCTTTTCAAAATAAAACCGAATGGTCTTGTCTCATTGGACCATGATTCTAATTTGCCTGTGCTTTGGGTTAAATAGTAGGATAATGACCACGCTTGAAAACTCATTTGCTGAACACCCCATTTTGTAAACCAACGCGGCATTAAATTCAAATGCCAGTTAAAAGCGTTATAATTTTCTCTTGTAAGAAATCCCAATTCAGGATTAAAGTTTTGTTGTACACTGCTGACAGAGATATAGTGGTCAATCAAATCATTGGGATAATCGCAATACAGGCGATAGGCAAGTGAATTATTTTTTGTTTTGTAATCATCAACGCTTTGTGCAATTAAACCGGCAATCACTAAATTTTTATTTTTTAAAAATGATGATGTAGTAAAATTCACATCAACACCAAGAACCTGGTTGGTGTTATTTCTATTTATTGCTGAGGTTAGAATGCCTCCAATATAAGATTGCTTCCCTATATCATATTTATACCGAAACACTGTATTATTGGTTGCCGGCACTGAATCTTTGCGCGCTGTTTCCAAAGAAAGAAAGCCGATATTATTTTTTCCAACTTTTCCAAATAGCCTTGCGCCGCCAATAATATTTACAGGCTCAAAATTTTGCAACCCGATTTTTCTTGAATAAAATATTTCATTATTATTTCCAAGATATACTTCAAAGTTGTTTGCGCTCTCTAAAAAAAAATCTCTTTTTTCCGGATAGTATAAATTGAATCTTGTAAGATTTGCCTGTATTTTGTCGGCTTCTATCTGTGCAAAATCTGTGTTCGTTGTTAAGTTTAATTTTAGTGTTGGTGTAATATTGATATTTAGGTCTGCTCCAACTTTTCCCGGATACGTTGCAGGGGTGTTTTTATCTTTTTCAAATCCTGCTAAACCATAAGGCTTAAACTCAAAATGTTTTGCATAACCAATATCCTGTATGCCAACTAATGTTCCGGCATGGCTTACATTTTCAAAAGCGTAATCACGGCTCCAACCTTGCCAACGGTCTTCTTCTTTTTTATAACTGATAAGTCTTCCAAAATTAATAGCCCAGGTTTTAATGCTTTCACTTTTAAACTGAAGTGTGTTGAATGGAATCACAATTTCTGCAAACCAGCCACTGTCATTGCGAATTGTTTTTGCATCCCAAACTCCGTTCCAGTCAATATTATCATTCTCCCAGCTCACCTGCAAATCAGCCCTTGCACCGTTTGGATTGATGATAAACATATAACCATTTCTTCCGTCGTTGAAAGGCGAAATTACGACGGCGAAAATATCATCGTTCTGATAATCAAAATCACGCTGCATAAATTTTGCAACAATTTTTTCAGGCTCTTTCTGATAACACCAAACGCCTATGTACAAATTATTTTTGTCGTACAAAACTGCGGTTTCAGTTCTCTCTGAAGCAGGTTGTCCAAAGTTTAATTCGCGTTGTGTGAAGTTGCTGATGTGTGTTACAGATTGCCAGACAGAATCATTCGGATTGCCATCAAAATTTATGGGAGTATTAATTCTGTAAGCTGTAAGCGTATCAGGAAAACTGCGTTGCGCCTTCAGGTAAGGCACGAACATAAAGACAAAAAAAATCAGCAAACAAAATTCTTTCATGTTCCTGTAGTTCATGATCTTTTTTGTAAAAAGGGAAAGTTCGGCGATAATTTGAATCAAAAAAAAATTTGTTTGCCAGTTCAAAACTTTCTTACCTGAGTGATACATTGTACTCAATAAATTTATCCGGCAGAGTTGAACAAAAATTATTTGATATCATAAACCCACAATGCAGCACTGTTTCCATTTCTTGAAGGAACGGCCAGCAAAAACTTATGTTCGGAAGATAGTAACAGAGATGTTCGTGCACCCGGACTTGTTTCAATGTGATTGATATGTTCTAATTCATTAGCAGTTGCTTTAAATACATCAATATAACCTTTACCTGCTGAAACAAAAACAAGGCTATCGGCAGCATTATAAAAAACATCATCAGCATCTCCCGAAATTTTAGCTGAAGTAATATCTTTTCCCGTCCCTGTATTTATCATTCTTAAAGTTGCAGGACTTCTGCAACCAATAAACAAACGGTTATTATTTTCATCCAGGGCCATTGGAAAATTGGATGAAGCATTTGTGTTTTTCCATCTTGCTATTACGGCATGCGTTGTTAAGTCAGCCACTTCTATTTCATTTGCCTCAGGAACATTTATATATAACCTGTTTTGCTTTTTTGCCAACTGAAAACTTTCAGGATGGCCATCGAGCTTCACAGAATTTATTTGTTTCATTGTAGCAGCATCAATAATTGCAATACCTCCGTTGCCATAACCTACATAAACTTTTTTTGCGGCTGCATCATAACGAACATTGTCTGCATCCCCGGATAATTTTATTGTGGTAACTTTTTGAAAAGTTTCAGCATTGAAAATAATGCACTCACCGTTATCACCGTTGGCAACAAAAATGGAATTGCTTTCAGGAATAAAAATTACTCCCTGCGGTTCGTGTAAATTTTTTATTGTGTGAACGACTTTTTTGCTTTTCAAATCAACAACTTCAACTGTATTATTTCCTAATGCTGCAACAAAAATTAATTGATTCTTGTTGTCAAAACTTAAATGGTCAATCCGTCCACTTACATCTGG
>DATILZ010000556.1:0-1525 GCA_035475995.1 Hanamia sp.
GTACACTTTATAATAATAGGGTTTCGAAATTTCAGCTTTATGTGAAAACCAACTTGCCCTGTCTTTTTCTGTAAAACGAATTTTACCGGTAACCGGCATAATGGCAAAAGCCCCATAATCATTCATCCATGGCGAGGGCTGATGCGTTTGTTTAAAGCCGTTTATTTTATCAGCAGTGTATTGATAAGCCCATCCATCGCCCATTCTGCCGGTTTGTGGAGTCCAAAGATTCATTCCCCAGGGAAGGCCGATTGCGGGAAAAGTGTTTCCATTGGAAAGACTTGGTTTGGAATCGGTACCCATTAAAGGGTTGACATAATCTACAGGGGCAGCCACATTTGTTTGCATTTGAGCTGAAACAATAAACACCATATTGAAAGCAAGGATGGACAGGCAAATTTTTTTCATTATAAGAAATTGAATATGTAAGTAACAAATTTTTTATGTCTCTGTCAGAACAAAAATCCCATTCGCTGTAAAAGGAAATGCTAAAAAGAGACTATCATTAATGAACAAATTAAATTTTTATCGTTGGGTTTTCTGCATAAATATGCCAAAGTTCATCCACACTTTTTCCTGTTTTATTTTTCCAAAAAGCGCTTGTGTATGTTTTATCTCTTGCTGCAATGTTTAATTCCCTCACAAGTTTTTTATCATAATGCTGCTGTAACCAAATAAAGAATCTGGCTGTTACACGGTAAGCATTGGTGTAACTTTGACGGGGATTGTAATCAGGTAAAGTCCAATTGGCCACATTATTATTTACTCCATATTCGTTACGCACAAAATCGGCAATCCCTTCTGTAATCCAGCCTGGAACAGCATTCCAATTATAAGCTTGTACAATATGCATTACTTCGTGCGTCACCACATCGATATCCTGCGGATGTTTATGGAACCATTCAGGATTTATCCTGACAATTCCATTATTCGTTGCAGCCACACCTTTATAATCCGGGTCGATAATCATGTAAACTTTTTTCATAGAATTAGGATTGTATTCTTTTACTTCCTCCGGATAGACCGTAAAAAACGTATTGATCAGGTTTTGCTGAACTGTTTTATCAAAAGAACTGTCTTTGTTGATAAACACAAGCGCGTAGCTTTCTTTTGAAATAGTATCGCGTGATATATCATTTGTTGAAGATGTTTTATTCCAGTCATTTTGAGCTACGCAAGCGGCTGTTATGAACATCAGAATAATGGTCGTAATACATTTAAATCTTGTTTTTTGCATGATTGTATTTTATAATTTTTTAGAATAAAGTAAGTTGAGAAGCCCTTAGCTAAATGATTTTAACGAGTTATATTAATACCACGGCTATTCCCTCCTTCCCGCACTAACTACTGCATTTGTCAAAGAATCTAAATTTTGGGTTGTTTTCACCAATCGCGTTTTTATACAGTTTGAAATCCTTATATTCTATGCCTTTTATTTCAACTTCTGAATTATGAAAGGTAAAAGCTGCCACTGTAATTGTACCCGCTAAAACTGACGCGCCATCATTCAACTTGTCTCCTGAAT
>DATILZ010000557.1:0-1711 GCA_035475995.1 Hanamia sp.
TCAGAATTACGGATGCTGATTTTTTGCTCACCCTTGGAGAAAAACATTTAAGTACCCATGGATATTTTACAGATTCAGGATTTTTAAAAACATTCAGTTTCCCATTGCTGGAAGGTAATGTCAATACAGCTTTGAGCGAAAATTATCACATTGTCATTACAAAGAAACTGGCTAAGAAATTTTTTGGAGATGATGATCCGATGGGCAAAAGTATCCGCATCGACAGCAATGCAAATTTTATTGTAAGTGGTGTAATGAAAGATTTGCCAAACAATACGGTTTTCGATTTTGAATATTTATTGCCCTGGTCTTATTTGCAAACAATTAACCAGGATGACAAGTATTGGGGCAATAATTCTGTGACCACTTTTGTATTATTAAAACCAGGAGTTTCAGAAGCAGCATTCGATAATAAAGTAAGAGATATCACCATTAATCATACAAAGGGAAGTGATCCTTCTACTACAGAAGTTTTTACGCAACCCTTTAAAGATAAATGGCTTTACGGCAAAGATGATAATGGAAAATATGTGGCGGGAAGAATGGAAAGAGTTAAAACATTTGCGATTATCGCGGCCCTTATTTTACTGATTGCGTGTATTAATTTTATGAATCTAAGTACTGCCAGGAGTGAGAAGCGGGCCAAAGAAGTAGGTATCAGGAAAGTAGTGGGCGCGCAAAAAAAATCATTGATCATGCAGTTTATTGCTGAAAGCATTCTACTGGCATTTCTTTCAGGTATCATTGCGATCATCCTTGTGCTGCTTGTGTTACCGTCATTCAATACGCTGGTCGAAAAACATCTTTTTATTGATTTCGGAAACATTCGATTCTGGCTTTTTGCAATCTCGTTTATTTTATTCACTGGTTTTATTGCAGGCAGTTATCCTGCATTTTTCCTCTCGTCATTTCAGCCGGTCAAAGTTTTAAAAGGAACTTTCAGATCTGCACAATCTGCTATCAATCCGCGCAAAGTGTTGGTGGTGCTGCAATTCACCTTTGCTATCGCGTTAATTATCTCTACTATTATTGTTGAACATCAAATAATATATGCTGAATCCCGCGACTCTGGTTATATAAAAGATAAACTCGTTTATGTGCCAATCGAAGGCGAAATAGACAAACATTATGATGCTATTAAAAGTGAATTGCTCAATAAAGGCGCGGCATCAGCCGTTACAAAATCCATGAGCCCGATTTCTACAAGATATAGTGATGGTTGGGGCTGGACATGGGAGGGAAGTACGGAAGCTGATAAAAAAACAGATTTTGTAAGAATGGCTTCTGATGCCGATTTCATTAAAACAATGGGTGCTAAATTGATCGCAGGAAGAGATATAGATATAAAAAATTATTCGGGCGATTCTACTGCAATGTTATTAAATGAAACGGCTGTAAAAGCCATGCGTTTTAAAAATCCGGTTGGGCAAATTGTGCACGCCGATGATAAAAACTGGACGGTGGTAGGAGTTGTAAAAGATTTTATTTATGAATCGCCTTACGAGAAAATAAATCCTTTGGCGATCCAGGGGCCACGTGCCTGGTTTACAACCATTCATTTTAAATTAAATCCTGCAAATTCTACAGAAAAGGATTTGCAGCTTGCCCGGAATGTTTTCAAAGAATATAATCCCCAATATCCTTTCAATTACCATTTTGTGGATGAAGAATATGCAAAGAAATTTGGTGAAGAAAAAAGAACCGGCACTCT
>DATILZ010000558.1:0-3826 GCA_035475995.1 Hanamia sp.
TTCATATCCGTTTTTTGTAAAATTATCTGCATATTTCGCGTAGCGGGTCACATTATCGCTGTTGCCATGAAAATATAATACAACGCCTTTTGATACTGAATCCGAAGGAAAAAACTGAACAATATTCAGCGTGTCTGTTTCATTCATTGGAATATTCACTTCTTTAAAAGGAACATCAAATTTGAATTGAAAATCGTGCGTCAAACCTACCGGATGAAATAGAAATTTTTCCTGCAAGTGATATAATGCAATTCCAATAGAACAATAGATCAACGTAATCACAATTATCACTCTGTATATTTTTCTTTTAGTAGAAACTTTAGCCTTCTCTTTTATGATATTCTGCTGTATATTCTGATCATTTCTCATTTGTGATAGCCTCATTCTCCTTTTTCTTCATCTGTAAAAACGCGTTTTAATTTTAGTTTCCGAACAGGAGCGACGATCAAAGGAAATTTTTCAATAATTACATTACTTTGTTCCAATCCAAAACCTCTTTCTTCACTTAGGCTGATCTTTTTTATCCAGAAATATAACTTCATAATTAGCTTCTCAAAAATCGGCAATTCATTATCCTGTGAAAGGAATTTTTCCATTACAATAAATTGAAAATCGCCCACCACATTATTTTTCTGAAGACTTTCGTAACGGCTGGTAATGTTTACTTCTTTGTTTGCAACCATATCCTGAACTACTTTTCTAAACATCAGATTGATTCGCGGCTCCATTCTGAAACCCAGCCTCAACTCTACCCGAATCACTTCATTTGGAATAATTGTGTCCACCGTATAATCAGCTGTGTAAGGATCATCCTGGGTATCCACATGAACAAACCAGTAAATATCAGCGCGTTTTGGCTTTCGGTTCAAAATAGAATAAACAATTTTATGTTCAATTTCTTTCGGATTATTCGCACTGGTTAAATACACTAAATGCGTGGCATATTTGGGAATACTCAGATCATTGCTAAGTTCCTGAATGGTGGGTAAATACTGATCAAGGCGAACAAATTCCACATACCTGTTTTTAATTTTCCGAGCTCTGAACCATACGTACATTACCGTAAATAAACCTCCGCCAATGATTAACGTTACGAATCCTCCGTGAGGAAATTTCTCTACCAGGTTGGCCACTAAAAAACTAAGTTCAATCGTGAGATAAACTATAAGATAGAGATAAACCAACAGCTTGGGAGTGCGCCTGGAAATGAGATAATTAGCAAATAAAATAGAAGTAGCCAACATACACAAAGTAATAGCAAGTCCGTAAGCGCCTTCCATATTTGACGACGTTTGAAAATAAATAACCACGCCAAGACACCCAAGCAATAACAGGGTATTAATGCCGGGAATATACAATTGACCACGCTCTTCAGTCGGGTAATTTATTTTCATTCTTGGCCAAAGATTCAGCCGGATGCTTTCACTGATCAATGTAAATGAGCCACTGATCAAAGCCTGGCTGGCAATGATCGCTGCAATGGTTGCAATGGCAATTCCTATGATCTTAAAAGCATCAGGCATAATTCCGTAAAAAGGATTGAAGCCATTATCCATGATATCTTTGGTAAATACACGGCCTTTATAATTTGCAAGCAGCCACGCACCCTGGCCAAGATAATTGATGATCAAAGAAATTTTTACATATATCCATGAAACACGAATATTTCCTCTTCCGCAATGGCCCAGATCGCTGTAAAGCGCCTCCGCCCCGGTGGTACAGAGAAAAACAGCGCCAAGAATAAAAAAACCATTCGGATAAAGCGCTAATAGCTTTATAGCATAATAGGGATTGAGCGCCTTAAAAATATTAAGATTATCAAAGAGATGCATGGCACCCAATACCAGCAACATCAGGAACCAGAAAAACATGATTGGGCCAAAAAATTTACCAATCTTGGCTGTCCCGAATTGTTGGGAAAAAAACAATGCAAACAAAATAATGATTACAATATATATTATTGTTGTCCCGCTGATATTGCTGAAAAAAGGGATCTGTTTCAAACCTTCTACGGCTGAAGTAACGGTAATGGGTGGTGTAATCATTCCGTCGGCCATGATAGAAGCGCCTCCGATCATTGCAGGAAAAACAAGCCACTTTTTTTGCCGCCTGATCAAAGCATATAAAGAAAATATTCCGCCTTCACCATTGTTATCAGCCTGTAAGGTGAGCGTAATATATTTAACGGTTGTTTGTAGTGTAAGTGTCCAGATGATGCAGGAAAGCCCTCCCAGTATAAGTTCCGGCGAAATTACCTTGTCTCTTATAATCGCGTTGAATACATAAAGCGGAGAAGTACCAAGATCGCCGTAAACAATTCCTAAGGCAATAATCAACCCAACAGGCGTGGCCTTATTAAAATTTTTCTTCACTCTTTTTCTTTAATTGTTCCTACGAGGAAATCGTGTTAACCTTTTACCTTTCGCCCGTAAATAATTTGCAAATGTAGAGTGAAAGTTATAATGAAGCAATGATTTTATTTTCGTAGGGGCCGGGTTTACCCCCGTCCAAAAACAGGTCAAGGGTAAACCCTGCCCCTACAGATTATTTTTTAATTCAATCAAAAACGATTTTATTTTTTCCAGAGATTCTATCATCTCATGTTTTTCTCCTGCCGCCTTATTATTTTTTATAAATTCTTTTGCCCCTTCAATTGTATATTTTCTTTCGCGCAGCAAATGATAGATCATCTTCAGGTTTTTAATATCTTCCGGCCGGAAAAAGCGATCACCCTTTTTATTTTTTTTAGGTTTTAAAATTGAAAATTCATTTTCCCAATAGCGGATCAAAGAAGTATTTTCTTTAAACATCGCTGCCACATCGCCAATAGAATAATATTGTTTTTGAAACAGAATTTCATCCTCAGGAATCTCCAGGTCATTTACCTCAGTATGAAATTGTTTAATACTTTTTCTGCCGCGATTAGATTTCGGCTTTATTTGTTGCTTTACTGCTTCTTTCGTTTCATTTTTTTTGGATGAAGCTTCTTCAAACTCAAAGTTGATTTGTGAAAGTTCCATAAATTTTAATCGAGGCTTTTTGCGCTTCCGGTAGAAGCAATTTTTAAAATCCGGTCAAATTGTTCCGGTGTTAGATCATTATAAAAAAAATAAACCGGGTCAACAGGTTGCCCATTTACATGCACTTCATAATGACAATGTGGACCAGTGCTTTTTCCTGTACTACCCACCCAGCCTATCACTTCGCCGCGTTTTACCTTTTCACCTTCATGCACTTTCACTTTTAGCATGTGACCAAATAAAGTTTCATAACCATAGCCGTTGTTGATCAACACATGATTGCCAAAGCCGCTTTCATCAAAACCAGCCGTTTCTACTTTTCCATTTCCCGTCGCATAAATCGGCGTTCCTTGTGGTGCTGTAAAATCAAGCCCTTTGTGCATTTTCAAAGTTCCGTAAACAGGATCAATTCTTACCCCATAACCGGATGCAATGCGTGTAAGATCGCGATTGCTCACTGGCTGAATTGCCGGAATGGAAGCCAGCTTTTCGCTTTGATTTTTGATCAGTTTTTCTATCTCATCATAGCTGGCATATTGATATTTTATTCGTGCGCTGATATTATTTAAAGTATTGGCCACGTCATTTCCAAGTTCTTCATCATTGATCGCAGCAATTTTCTGAAATTCATTTTTATTTTCAATCAATTTTGCTCTTGCAGAATCCGGAACCGGGTTGGCTTCAAAAATGGAGCGGTAAACCTGATTGTCGCGCTTTTCCAAAGCAGCCATTTCTTGTTGCAACATTTGGGTTTGAGAAGCAAGGGCTTCATAATTCTGCCGCATCTTTTCATATTTTAATTCTGC
>DATILZ010000559.1:0-4262 GCA_035475995.1 Hanamia sp.
AATGCATGAAAATGGCTGGTATGGAAGTGAAGTAACGCGTAAATTTTTATCGAGGAAATTTGAAGATCCGGGATATGATACCGTTAAAAGTACGGTTACCAGTGCATTACATGCTGCCGACTTCATGTATAAAGTTTATAAAAACGAACTCGTAAATCCCTGGGTGAGCCAGCAGTTAAAAGTTTTATTGGGAAGACAATTGGATACCACCAAACTTTCTACCGGCCTTCCGCATGATGCGATGTTTTATCATAAATCAGGTTGGTGGAGTTATTTTACAAATGATGTGGGCATCGTGGATGATGGGGAAATAAAATATATTATTGCCCTCTTTACGCCAATAACAGAAATGGATGTAAGACCCCGAATGAAAGAATTATCACAAAGGGTTTATGAATTAATGAAAAGAAAATATGGGAAGAAATAATTGCGAAATTTTTTGCACATTTTGAGCGTTAAATTTGCAACATGATGCGATCAAAAACACTTTACCTGGTTATTATTTTTTTCTGCATTTTCAGCGCGTGTAATTCGAATGATAAAGAAACGAGGCGTTTACATTTTGAAGTAAATACGATTGAAAAAATAAAAAGGCAAATAAAATTGCATCCGGATTCACTGATGTTGAAGTCCAATCTTATTGAAGCGTATAGAAATGAAGGTTATTATGATTCGGCCATTTCCATTGCTGATCAGGAACTGAAGAAAGACAGTGGTAGCGCGTATTTGTGGAATATTAAAGCTTCTTTATACTTTGAAAATAATGACACGCTCAATGCAATAAATTCACTCCAACATGCTATTAATATTTACCCGCTTCCTGATTATTTAGTAGCGCTGGGAACGGTTTATGCAGAAATCAAAAACAAAAATTCCCTTGCTATTGCTGATAACCTTCTTCGCACGAATAAAACAAAATCGGGCAAAGACGCCTATTTTATAAAAGGGCTTTATTATAATTATATGAATGAACCACAAAAGGCAATTAGTTATATGGATAGCGCTTTGAACCTTGATTTTACTTACATGTATGCTTATCGCGAAAAAGCCATTGCTTTGTATAATGAAATGAAATATCAGGATGCGATAA
Organism: Hanamia sp.; assembly: GCA_035475995.1. Classification (GTDB taxonomy): domain Bacteria; phylum Bacteroidota; class Bacteroidia; order Chitinophagales; family Chitinophagaceae; genus Ginsengibacter. The sequence continues at coordinate 1,091 of DATILZ010000559.1, forward strand.
AAGTTTTAGAACGTGCTGTTACCATTCAAAATAATTTTGATGAAGGATATTTTTGGCTGGGAAAATGTTATGAAAAATTGAACAAAAAGGATCAGGCCATTCAAAATTATCAGAATGCTTTATTGTATGATAAAAATTATGCAGAAGCAAGAGAAGCGCTGGATAGAATTGAGCGAAGTAGTAAATAGCAATGGCGACAGAAAATTGAAAATTGGTTCTTTGAAAATTAAAAAGTAATTCGATTACCAGTATTCAATTATCCCTGTTCAATAATTAATATTCAACAAACAATATTCAACAATTCAACAATTTAATCACATGCCACTCATCGCTCCGTCACTTTTAGCTGCTGATTTTTTACATCTTTCGTCTGAATGCGAAATGCTGAATGAAAGCAAAGCAGATTGGTTTCACCTCGATGTAATGGATGGCCGTTTTGTTCCCAATATCAGTTTTGGGATGTCAGTTATTAAACAAATCAGAAAAACAACAGATAAATTTTTTGACGTTCACCTGATGATTTTGGAACCCGAAAAATATGTGGAGGAATTCAAAGATGCAGGAGCAAACAGTTTAACAATTCACCAGGAAACCTGTCCGCATTTGCATAGAAATATTCAACAGATAAAATCGCTGGGAATGAATGCCGGCGTGGCTATCAATCCTGCAACGCCTGTTTCATTTTTACACGATATTATTGCAGATATAGATCTGATCTTAATTATGAGCGTGAACCCTGGCTTTGGCGGACAATCATTTATTCCTCATTCAATTCAAAAGATCAGGGAAGTAAAAACGTTGATCAACCAAACAAATTCTGCTGCAAAAATAGAAGTGGATGGAGGGATTTCTTTAAAAAACGCTGCCGATATAGTTAAAGCAGGAGCAGATGTTTTAGTAGCAGGAAATGCAATATTCAGTTCGGAGAATCCAAAAGAAACGATTGCGAAAATGAAGCAGTTGTGATTATTAAATTATTCAATTATTGTAGTCAGTTTATTTGCCGGAGGTAAATTTTTGAGCAGTAAACAAACAAATAATACGAGCTTTCACTTTCATTTTTTTTTTCTAAAGTTCCTTAAAATTATTTCTTGCCGATTGAATAATAAAAGAAAAATATTTTACAGCAAAGAAACAAACATCCGCGATTTCTATTCTCCTTGTATCAGCTAAATGTTGTTGTAAATCTGCTGCAATACAGATGCAGTCTGCTTTAGCCAATTTGTTTCTTTAGTATCCCAATCATATTTTTTCATAAGAGCATCTTCAAGTAATTGTCTTCCTTTAAACGCCTGTTCGGTGGAATAAAAGCAACTTATCCATTTTTTATCAAGCTTATTTTCACTTTGAATCGTAATTCCTCCCTGGTACCAGTTGAGGCAACAGGGCAAACCGGTCAGATCCAAATTAGTTGCTCCTCCATTTACTAAACCATTGAAATAATATTCATAAAAGTGCACAAAATCTTTCACCCTCTTTTTGATTTGTTCATCGCTTTCCGCTTTTTTTGGTTTAATGCTCCATTCATAATTTTGTTTTGCAAAAGGATTTTTATTGACATCAGGCCATGAAGTATTAGTGGATTTGAAAGTAAGTTCAGCAGTACGTTTATTTTCAGTCCTTTTCAATAAAAGCTCATCTTTATTCAAATGACTGATCATGTAAACTGCTTTTCTTTTGTCGTCATAGCTTACTTCTATTTTGTTCCCGTTTAATTTAAATTTTCCATAATCCATTTCACCTGCCGGATTTTCCAGCACAGAAGAATCTGTCATAAAAACAATTCCCGATTGAAATAAAATACCTGCGTTATTGGTAAATGATACGTCCCTTGATGTGGGATGTTCCGCATCTGATAAAACCCAATACTGGGTTAAAAGATGAAAAGTATCTTTTTGAATATTTGCCGGAACCTCCACAATTTTTTCATTTTTATTTTCGGAAGGCATTACACAATCAGAAAGAAAGATTGTACAAAAAATAATCAGTAGGGGTAAGTTTTTTCGCATCTTTCAAAAATAATGAAATTGAGATGAAGCTAATAATAAATGTAATTTCGCGCTTATTTTTTTATTCTTTTGTAAACGATTCCAATCAGTTATCTGTAAATTTTTATCGCGCCATTTCCTAAAATATTATCTTCACTTTATGAGACTAATGGTTTTTATTTTCCTTCTTTCCGTATCGTTTTCATCTTTTGCCCAGAAGAAAACCGCGTATGTATCAGGAGAAGTTATTGATGAAAATGAAAATCCGGTTGCTGGCGCCACAGTTACGATTCTTGGAAAACAAAATGGCATCCTCACAACTGATTCAGGAAGTTTCCGAATAAAAGTTCCTGCCGGAAAAGCATTTGCATTGGTTTTTTCTCATGCAGATTTTCACGATGTTCAGAAAAATTTTTATTTAAGTGAAGGAGAAGAAGAACAAGTGACGGTGCGGCTTTTGCGAAACAGCAAAACGCTTGAAACGGTTGTTATCAGCGATGAAAAGGAAAGAAAAGAGACCGGGCTGATAAAAATAAATCCAAAAAGTGCGGTAACACTTCCTTCCGCAACCGGCGGTGTTGAAGGATTGATTAAAATCCTGGTAGGAAGTAATAATGAACTTACTTCACAATATTCTGTAAGAGGCGGAAATTACGATGAGAATCTTATTTACATTAATGATTTTGAAATTTACCGGCCTTATCTTGTACGCAACGGGCAACAGGAAGGATTGAGTTTTATTAATCCGGAACTCGTAAAAAATATTGATTTTTATAATGGCGGTTTCCAGGCAAAATATGGCGATAAGATCAGTAGTGTGCTTGATATTCAATATAAAAAACCGGTTGCTTTTGGTGGTTCCGTTTATCTGAGCCCTCTCGAACAAGGATTGCACCTGGAAGGAAGTTCGAAAAATAGAAAGTTTTCATGGCTCGTTGGTCTGAGGAATAAAACCAATAAGAATTTATTGAACAGCCAGGAAACAAAGGGAAATTATGTTCCTTCTGCTTCTGATCTTCAGGGTTATCTTACTTATAAGATTTCACAAAAACTGCAACTGGAAGTTTTGGGAATCATCTCATCTTCCAGATTTTCACTAACCCCGGAATCTGCTCAAAAATCTACTGCAGTTTTTTCGCCTTTGTTTACGGCTAATCTGGGCCTTGATATATTTTTTGATGGCC
>DATILZ010000560.1:0-6499 GCA_035475995.1 Hanamia sp.
AATATTGAGAATTCTTATGATGTCGTTTCGATAAAAAAGATTTACAATAGTTTTTTAGAAGAACTGAAGCCGGTGTTTAAAGATTTGCCTTTTGGCGTAGCGGAAGAAAATATCCAGGCAAGAACGCGTGGAAATTTGTTGATGGCTATTGCCAATAAATTCGGATATATTTTATTAAATACTTCTAATAAAAGTGAACTGGCTGTTGGTTATGGAACCTTGTATGGTGACATGGCTGGTGGTTTAGGTGTATTGGGAGATTGCTACAAACAACAGGTATATGAATTGGCTAAATTTATTAATTCACAAAAAGAAATTATTCCTGAAAACATTATTGGCAAAGCGCCTTCTGCAGAATTAAGGCCCGGACAAAAAGATGTGGACAGCCTTCCGCCTTACGACATTTTAGATGCTGTTTTATATCAATATATTGAAAGAGTACAAGGTCCTTCTGAAATAAAATCGCAGGGATTTGATGCCGCGCTTGTTGATAGAATTTTGAAAATGGTAAACAGAAATGAATACAAGCGAAACCAGTTTTGCCCAATAATCCGCGTGTCCCCAAAAGCGTTTGGTACAGGAAGAAGAATGCCGATTGTCGCAAGTTACTTAGATTAAAAAGCGAGGATTTAACAGAGAAAGATTTTATTTTTGTTGCAATGGAGTTTCAAACTTTCACGCCTCAACAGTCTGTTCCGAAAATAAAACAATACTGCGCATACCAGGAAAGATGCCATAGGGAAGTGCGTGATAAATTATATACTTTCGGATTGAATAAATTAGAAGTGGAAGAAATTATTTACACGTTAATCACGGAGAATTATCTGAATGAAGAACGCTTTGCCATTCATTATGCAGGTGGCAAATTCAGAATGAAACAATGGGGGAAAAATAAAATAAAACAATCCTTAAAACTAAAACAGGTAAGTGATTATTGTATCAAAAAAGCTTTGAAAGAAATTGATGAAAAAGAGTATGAAAGAACTTTTCAAAAGTTAGTGGAACAAAAAATGAAAACATTGAAAAGCGAAAAAAATATTTTCATTAAGAAAAGAAAATTGCAGGATTTTTTATTGCAAAAAGGTTTTGAGAATGATTTAATAAGAGGGGTAGTAAAAAATGTTTAAGGCTTTTAAATAAAATACTTCGGCGTAAGCAATAACTTTGGGGTTCATTTAAAAATCATGTCATCACTCACCATCACGCTCATACAAACCAATCTTTTTTGGGAAAATAAAAAGGCCAATCTTGAGATGCTTCAACAAAAAATTGAGGGAATTAAAGAGAAAACAGAAATAGTCATACTTCCTGAAATGTTCACAACAGGCTTTAGTATGAAACCGGAATTGTTTGCAGAAACAATGGATGGAGAAACGGTGCAATGGATGGAAAAAACGGCTGCTGAAAAAAAAATAATCCTAACCGGAAGTGTAATTATTGAAGAGGATGGAAAATATTTTAACCGGCTCATTTGGATGCTCCCAAATGGCGAATATGGCATGTATGATAAAAGGCATTTGTTTGCTTTTGCAGATGAACACGCTCATTATACTGCAGGAAATAAAAAATTGATCGCTTCTGTAAAAGGGTGGAAAATTAATCTGCAAATATGTTATGATTTACGTTTTCCAGTATGGACCAGGCAGGATTCAGAAAATAAATACGATTTACTGATAAATGTAGCGAATTGGCCTGAAAAAAGAAATATTGCTTGGCAAACTTTATTACGCGCAAGAGCGATAGAAAACCAATGTTTTGTAGCAGGCGTAAACTGCACCGGTGAGGATGGAAATAAAATTTATTACAGTGGCGAAAGCATGCTCATTGATCCAACAGGAGAAATTATTTATCAGAAAAAAAAAGAGGAAGATATTTTTACGACCACTCTGCAAAAAGAAAAAATAACAGAAACAAGGGAGCGATTCCCATTTTGGAAAGATGCCGATTTTTTTATTCTAAAGGATCTGTAACGCCCTTCTATTGAATGATTTTTCAAATACATACAATACAAGAATGAATAACACAGATTCCTATTTTATAAAAATAAGAATCTGTGTTACATACAAATATTTTGCTAAGGAATTACAATACAGGTGAAGAGCAGCTTTTATTTTTCTCCCCTTTTTTTCAGTTCATCAATTTCCCTTTCTAATTTGGCTATTGTTGCATTAATATTACTGAGACGTTTACCGTTTTTTGAGATTTTAAAAGTAGGATGTACACTCTTTAATTCTTCTTTGTACTCTGCTAATTGGTCTTTGAGGGTTCGTAGTTTGCCTGCAACTTCATTATTTCTAACAGGTCGTGCCATAGTTTTTATTTTTTTTGTATAAAATATGAAATTAAATCAAAAAAATCATCTTGCTAAAAAAATTTTTGACAAATTTTCTTAGCAAAGTTTAAAACAAGTAAAATTTGTTTAAAACTCCTATCGAAAACAACTAAAAATAGCAAGTTTATAACATAAGAAAATCAAAATCAAAGAGAAAAGCAAGCGATAAATTGTAATTTTGCATTCTTCTCAAAATTCTATGAGCGACGAAATAAAACATGAATGTGGCCTTGCTTTTATCCGGCTACGCAAGCCTTTTTCGTATTACCGTCAAAAATATGGTACCGTTTTATATGGCTTAAATAAGCTGTATTTGTTGATGGAAAAGCAACACAATCGTGGCCAGGATGGCGCCGGAATCGCATCTATTAAATTAAATACTGAGCCCGGCTATCCGTTTTTGCATCGCAACCGGAGCGTTGCCAACCAGGCAATTGCCGACCTTTTTTCGCAGATTGGAAATCAGGTAAATGAAATAAAAAAATATCATCCGGATATTGAACAGCATCCCGGACTAATGAAAGGGCATATAGATTTTTTGGGTGAATTATTACTTGGGCATTTGCGATACGGAACCCAGGGAAAAAACAATGTCGAATTTTGCCATCCGTTTATCAAAAGAAATACAATTCCTGCACGCAATCTTGCCTTAGCTGGAAATTTTAATCTGATCAATAAAGACGAATTATTTTCTATTATCAACAGTCCCCGAAGTGAACAGGAGCGCGAAAGCGATCTTGGTGCAATGATGGATGTGATTCAGCATTTTTTAATAAAAGCAGATGAAGCTTCTCCCGAGGGTTGCGATATTGTTGAAGTTTTAAAAAAATCTGTTCCTTATTTTGATGGCGGATTTACATTTGGTGGCCTCAGCGGAAACGGAACCGGATTTGTAGTGAGAGACGCGCATGGAATCAGGCCTGCTTATTACTATGCAGATGATGAAGTAATCGTGGCAGCAAGCGAACGCGCTGCAATCCGCACCGCCTTTAATGTTCCCGAAAACCAGGTGAAAGAACTGATGCCTGGAAATGCATTAATTACTGCGCCAAACGGAGAATATTCTATTCAGCAAATATTGGAACCAAAGGAAAGAAAAGCATGCAGTTTTGAACGTATTTATTTTTCACGTGGAAGTGACGAAAAAATTTATCGCGAAAGAATCGCATTGGGCTATCATCTCAGTGAAAGAGTTTTGAAAGCAGTTGATTATGATTTGAAAAATACCATTTTTTCTTTCATTCCAAATACTGCTGAAACAGCTTTTTACGGAATGATAAAAGGGGCAGAAGATTATCTGAATAAAATAAAAATCGAGCGCATTTTAAGTTGGGGAAAAGATTATGATGCAGAGAAACTAACGGAGATGGTGAACCGCAAAGTGCGGATGGAAAAAATCGCGATAAAAGATGTGAAGCTGCGCACATTTATTACGGAGGATAACAGCCGGAATGAAATGGTACAGCACGTTTACGACATTACTTATGGCACTGTTAGAAAAGGAATTGATACATTAGTTGTAATTGACGATTCGATTGTGAGGGGAACTACTTTGCGCGAAAGTATTATCAGGATGTTGGCCCGACTTGAACCAAAAAAGATCATCGTTGTTTCTTCTGCTCCGCAAATAAGATACCCCGATTGTTATGGAATAGACATGAGCAAATTGGGTGAATTTGTTGCATTCAAAGCGGCGATGGAACTGATAAAAGAAAGAGGAATGGAGCCAATGCTGAAAGAACTTGTTGAGAAATGTAAAGAACTGAAAAGAAACAATCAGTTGCATACTGTAAATCTCGTGCGTGAAGTTTACAAACCCTTTACGCTTGAAGAACTGGATCATAAAATAGCACAACTAATCACACCGCCTGAAATTAATGTTCCGGTAGAAGTGATTTATCAGACAATAGAAGATCTTCATGATAGTTGCCCCACCAATTTGGGTGACTGGTATTTCACCGGAAATTATCCTACTCCTGGCGGCAACCGTGTGGTGAATACCGCTTTTCTGAATTATATGGAAGGGAAAAATGTGAGGGGATATTAATTATTACATTATTACATTATTGAATTATTAGATTATTCAATTACTTTGTTAATGATTTGGCGAAATATCTTTTGCTGAAATTTTGAAAGCATTTGAATTTTTTTCTAATAAATATCAACAATGATTCAGGGAAATTCTCAAGAGTATATCATTGGCATCGACATCGGAACCGGCAGCACAAAAGCAATCGGGATGGATAGTAAAGGAATAATTATTGCCGATTCCCAATTTTTTTATCCAACTCAAAGCCTTCATCCGGGATTTTCTGAACAAGACCCTGAAGTTATCTGGAAAGCATTTGCCGATTGTATCAAAAAAATAACAGACAAAGTAAAATATCACCCGGTTTCAATAAGCCTGAGCAGCGCAATGCATAGCCTGATGGTGATGGATAAAAACAACCAGCCAATCACTTCTTTAATTACATGGGCCGATACACGAAGCGGCGATATTGCCCAACGCATAAGAAAATTACCTGAAGCGGAAAAACTTTATCAAATCACCGGAACGCCGATTCACTCGATGACGCCATTATGCAAAATCATATGGCTGAAAGAAAATGCACCTGAGATTTTTGCTACGGCTTTTAAATTTATTTCTATAAAGGAATACATCTGGTACAAATTATTTAAGGTTTATGAAATTGATTATTCTATCGCTTCTGCGACTGGTTTATTCGATATTCAACATTTAAAATGGAATGATTTTTCTTTACAATTATGCGGAATAAATTCTTCCCGGCTTTCGGAAATTGTTCCGACCCATTTTCTGAGAAAAGGACCAGATTCTTCAATCGCTTCAGCATTAAATATTTCTTCAGAAACTTTTTTTTGCATTGGCGCAAGTGATGGTTGCCTCGCAAATGTTGGAAGTTATGCAGTAGAAAAAGGGACAGCGGCATTAACCATTGGAACAAGCGGCGCAGTTCGCGTTGCATCTTCAAAGCCGATTTTTGATTTTGATTCCATGTCATTTAATTATCTGCTTGATGAAGAAACTTTTATTTGCGGCGGCCCGGTAAATAATGGTGGAAACGTTATCGACTGGTTGTTTGAAGCAATTTCAAATAACGCTCACCCAACTAACGAAGATTTTAAAAATCTCTTTGAATTGATTGATGCCATTCCTCCCGGAAGCAAAGGATTAATTTTTCTGCCGTATTTATTTGGCGAAAGAGCGCCGGTTTGGGACGAGAAATCGAGCGGAATATTTTTTGGAATAAAATCATTTCATACCAATGCTTTTTTTCTTCGCGCAACATTAGAAGGAATTTGTTATTCGATGAAACAGGTTTTGGAAATTGTAGAATCATCCACAGAAAAAATTCTGCAACTCAATATCAGCGGCGGTTTTATCCGCTCAAAAACATGGACCAATATTCTTGCAAACATAACCGGCAAAAAACTTTCTGTTGTTGAGACAGAAGACTCATCAGCTATCGGCGCTGCTTTATTAAACATGAAAGCGTTGAAAATGATTGACCACTACGATTCATTAAAACCAACAAATAATCTTTTGATTGAACCGGATTTGGACAGTCAGGTCGTATATGAAAAATATTACGCAGTTTTTAAAAATCTTTATCAGCCAATGAAGGCATTGATGCATGATGATTATGCGCTGAACGATTAGCAACATTTGAAGTAAACAAGCTTTTATTGCTCATTCCTGTTTCCATGCATTTTCCAAAAAGCTAACCCAGTTTTTCCACATAATATTTTCCACATCATCTTCAGAATAACCGCGCAGGGAAAGTATTTCAGGGATTTTTTGCAAATCGGCAATTGTATCTAAATCTGCAGGACATTGCTCGGTACCAAAAGCTCCATCCAGATCGGTTCCTAATCCTGAATGTAAAGAATTACCGGCCAGTTGACAAACATGATCAATATGATCTACAACTGTTGACAAAAGAACTCCTTCTTCTTTTGGTTTTGATTTTCCACGAATCCAGTCTGGCTTTAGCATCCACGCATCAAAAGCGCCGCCAATAACGGCTCCGCGTTCTATCAAAACTTTAATTTGTTCATCAGAAAACTGGCGGTTGTGAGGAACCAAAGCGCGGACGTTATTGTGGCTTGCCCAGACATGTCCATTAAAATTTTCCAACGCTTCCCAAA
>DATILZ010000561.1:0-2009 GCA_035475995.1 Hanamia sp.
AGCGCTCAACATATTCATCAGCATAAAAGCAAACACATTGCGGCTATTGCCGGTGAATTGGCTGCTGAACTTTTTCAGTTGAATATGATAGCTCCAAACATTCACACACAAAAAAATAATTACACAAGATTTTGGGTTTTGGAAAATGAGAAAAATGCTGTTGAAATACCCGATGCCAATAAAGCATCGTTGATTTTTCAAACGGATCATTCAAAAGGAAGTTTGGCGAAAGTACTTACAAAAATTTCTGAAGGAGATGTGAATCTCAGCAAACTTCAATCCATGCCCATTCCGGGAAGCGATTGGAAATATTCTTTTCATGCAGATTGTGAATTTACCAGCCTGGAACAGTTGCACAATGTGCTGAAAAATATAAAACCATTTACTGCAGATATTAAAGTTTATGGAGTTTATAAAAATGGAAAGTAACATGGTGAGTGGTGACTGATGAATTGAGAAATAAGAATTGAGAATAAAGGATTTTTGAAAATGGAAAATAAAATGGAAAATAAGAAAATAGCTAAGGTTGCTGATCGGCTTTCAGGAATTGAAGAATATTATTTCTCTACCAAGCTTCGTCAGATTGATGAGATGAATAAAGCCGGAAAAAAAGTGATCAATCTTGGTATAGGAAGCCCCGATCTTCCTCCGCATCCTGATGTAATTAAAACTTTGGAAGAAGAAGCTGAAAAGCCCAACCAGCACGGTTATCAGAATTATAAGGGAAATCCTGTTTTGAGGAATGCCATTACGAGATGGTATCAGAAATGGTATCATGTAACCTTAAATCCTGATACAGAAATCCTTCCGCTAATTGGAAGTAAAGAAGGAATTATGCATGTCTGTATGACTTATATTAATCCCGGTGACACAGTTTTAATTCCAAATCCCGGCTATCCAACTTATAAAAGCGCAGCAAAAATTGCCGGTGCTAACGTGCATGCATACACGCTAAAAAAAGAAAATCACTGGCTTCCTGATTTTGAAGAATTGGAAAAGCTCGATTTGCCAAAAGTGAAATTGATGTTTGTCAATTATCCGGAAATGCCGACTGGACAATTGCCTACAAAAGACATGTTTGAACATTTAATTTCTTTTGCAAAAAAGCATCAGATTCTTATCTGCCATGATAATCCGTACAGTTTTATCTTGAACAATAATCCAATGAGTTTGTTAAGTATTGAAGGGGCAAAAGAGGTGGTAATTGAATTAAATTCTTTTAGCAAAAGCCACAACATGGCTGGTTGGAGAGTGGGAATGCTTTGCGGAGCAAAAGAAAGAATTGAAGAAGTGCTTCGCTTCAAAAGTAATATGGACAGTGGAATGTTTCTTCCACTACAACTCGCTGCTGCAAAGGCTTTGGAGCTAGATCAAAGCTGGTATGATTCTATAAATGCTGTTTACAAAAAGCGAAGAGAAAAAGTTTTTGAGTTGTTGAATTTATTGAAATGTTCTTTTGATAAAAACCAGGCAGGACTTTTTGTTTGGGCAGAAATTCCAGGCGAATATAAAGATGGATATGAATTAAGTGATAAAGTTTTAAATGATGCAAATGTTTTTATTACGCCAGGTGGAATTTTTGGAAGTGCAGGTCATAAATATATTCGTGTCAGTTTATGTGCGACTGAAGAAAAATTAGAAGAAGCGATTAATAGAATTAAGAATTAAAAATGAAGAACTGATAATACATTAATCATGTTTGAAAATGTTACAATAGTTGGAGTTGGTTTGATAAGTGGTTCGTTTGCTCTTGCATTAAAAGACAAAGGATTTGCTAAAAATATTATTGGTGTAAGCAGGACACAAAGAAGCGTAGATAAAGCCAAAGAACTAGGAATCATAGATGAAGCGTTGCCATTGGAAGAAGCAGTAAAAAAAAGTGATTTTATTTATGTGGCAATTCCTGTTGATGCAACGATTCCAGTGATGAAACAAATAATGGATCAGATCAATGAAAAACAAATTGTTGCAGATGCAGGCTCTACAAAAATGGTTTTATGTGAATCCTT
>DATILZ010000562.1:0-2241 GCA_035475995.1 Hanamia sp.
ATCATTTCGCCACCACCCATAAACACGGGCATTTCTTCCAGTATTTTTTTCTTTCCATAAAGTACCCCGGCTCCGGTAGGGCCATACACTTTATGTCCTGAAAAAGCGAAGAAATCGCAATCCATTTCCTGTACATCTATATCCAGGTGAACTGTAGATTGAGCGCCATCCACCAAAACATGAGCGCCGTTTTCATGCGCCAGATCAATAATTTCTTTCACCGGATTGATCGTGCCTAATGCATTGGAAACATGAACAATCGAAACGAGTTTTGTTTTTGGAGAAAGTAATTTTTTATATTCATCCATCAATAATTCTCCATCATCATTTATCGGAATTACTTTTAAAACTGCATTCTTTTCTTCGCACAGGATCTGCCATGGAACTATGTTTGAATGATGTTCCATGGTAGAAATAATAATTTCATCGCCTGCATTAATATTTTTTCTTCCCCAGGTATAAGCAACCAGATTAATTCCTTCTGTAGTGCCTCTTGTAAAAATTATTTCTTCTGAAAATTGCGCATTAATAAAATTTCTTACCGTATTTCTTGTGGCTTCATAAGCGGCTGTGGCTTCTTCTGCAAGGGTATGAATGCCGCGATGAATATTGGCGTTGTAATTCGAATAATAATAATCAAGCGCGTCAATTACTACTTGTGGTTTTTGAGATGTAGCAGCATTATCCAGATAAACCAGCAATTGATTATTTACTTCTCTTTCCAATACAGGAAAAGATTTCCTGATACTGTTTACATCAAATGTCGGTGCTATGGTAGTACTTGTTTCCATTTTTTACTACGGAATTAAATTCGTTTTATTTTTTCACTGCTCTTTTTAATGCCATACAATATCCAATATGCAATCCATCATGAAAAGTCACAAATTTCGCGGCATCTTTAATATTCTCAAGTTTCAGACCGGGATATGATTTAAACTCATGCACTTCATAATGTTTAAACATGTTCGTTTCTGCATCTTTTCCAAACTGCTCAATTGTTGACATTAAATATTCAAGAATAGTTTTAAACTCATTTTCATCAATAAAATTTTCAGGCCGGGTACCGGTCTTATATTTATCAATAAATGCATCGTCAATAACTGGCTTTGCTCCCGCATTGCGGTAACACAAAATTTGTTGATTGGCAATCATGTGAGCAACATTCCATGAGAGATTATTGATAAATCCTTCAGGAATTTCATTCAATTTTTCGATTGATATTCCATCCAATATATTTTTCAAAAATATTCTGCCTCCACGTATTATATCAATCGATTCTTTCATTTTTTTGTTTTTAATTTTATCCAAACCTATAAGATTTTTAAAACCTTATAGGTCTAATTCATTGAGTGTTCAACTTTCTGTCTGCAGCCTTTCAACAATCATCTGTTCAGCATATCCCCTCAGTGGCTCTATTTTTATTTGCTGAATTACATTCTCTGCAAAAGCTTTCAGCAACATAGCCTGTGCATGTTCTTTTGAAATGCCACGCGCTCTTAAATAAAACAAAGCTTCCTCATCCAATCTTCCAACCGTGCAACCGTGAGAACATTTTACATCATCAGCAAAAATTTCCAGTTGCGGTTTCGTATTCACACTTGCATTATCACTCAATAAAATATTATTGTTGGTTTGATAAGCATTCGTCTTTTGTGCATCAGGCCTTACAAAGATCTTTCCACTGAATACTCCCGTTGATCTTCCATCCATCACACCTTTATACAATTCATTGCTGAAACAATTGGGCATTCTGTTATCCACCAAAGTGTGATTATCCACGTGGCTGTTTCCTTTCAATAAATATAAACCATACATGTGCGCTTCATTGCCAGCAACTTCCATAATGATGTTGGTATTGTTGCGGATCATGCCTCCATCAAGGGTTACAACAACTGTATGGGCATAACTTTTTCCAATTTGCCGGATATGTGTAGTGCCAACATGGCTTGCGTTTACACCATCATTTTGAATTTTATAATATTCAAAAATAGCATTGTCTTTTACCACCACTTCCAACACTTCATTGGTAAAACTATCCATCGAACCAAAGGTCTTGAAAGTTTCTGCCAATTGCAATTTGGAACTTTTATCAGCAACAACAAGCGTCCGTGGCTGTGATAAAATATGATTTTGTGCAGCGTCAGAAATGTGATACAGGTAAACAGGATTTTCAATTATTTGTCCTTTTACTGCATAAATAAAAACGCCGCCATAAATAAAAGAAGTGTTTAAAGCATGAAT
>DATILZ010000563.1:0-19145 GCA_035475995.1 Hanamia sp.
TTTTTGAATATTTCAATCATGTTTTTGAACATTTCAAACATGTTTTTGAATATTTCAAACATGTTTTTGAATATTTCAATCTTGTTTTCGAATATTTCAAACATGTTTTTCAATTTTTCAAACATGTTTTTCAATTTTACAGACATGCAAAGAGGGAAAAACACACCTGTTTTCTTCTTTTCCAGTTCTGGAAATTGAGAAAATCATCCTTTGCGGCGGTTTTTTTTATTTTCACCCCACATCAAACCAAGAAGGTTTTTTGAAGGCTCTTATTTTTTCCGAAGTCTGAAATAAAATCTTCTTGGTTTTTTCACATCCAGGAAGTTTTTTTGAAGGGTTGAACCAGGAAGGTTTTTTGAATACTCTTATTTTTTTCGAAGTCTGAAATAAAACCTTCTTGGTTTTGCTTGCTGCTGTGGCTGCTGTCCTTTACAAATTCAATAATCTATCACCTGTTCTTCCATCACTTCCGGCATTTTTCTGAATTCATATTGCTGATTACGCAATTGTGGTTCAAAGCCTGCTTCGCGTATGGCATCCTGGATTCCCTTGCTGGTAAAACGATGTGGCGCTCCTGCCGCGCTTACTACATTTTCTTCTATCATAATGCTTCCAAAATCGTTGGCTCCGGCGTGAAGGCAAATCTGCGCTATTTGTTTGCCCACTGTAAGCCAGCTAGCCTGGATGTTTTTTACATTCGGCAACATAATGCGGCTCATGGCGATCATGCGGATATATTCCTGCGGAGTTGTAAGGTTATGAACGCCCCTGATCCGCGCCAATAAAGTATCAACGTCCTGGAACGTCCACGGAATAAAATTTAAAAATCCTACAGCTCCATCAGGTTTTTTGGCCTGCACGTCTCTTAATTTTACCAGATGCTCCATTCTTTCTTCAATCGTTTCTACATGGCCAAACATCATTGTTGCTGAAGTAGTAAGATTCAATTTATGCGCTTCCATCATTATGTCAAGCCATTCCTGCGATCCACATTTTCCTTTGCTGATTAATCGTCTGACTCTATCGGTTAGTATTTCTGCACCGGGGCCCGGCATTGAATCTAATCCTGCTTCTTTCAAGGCCTTCAACACTTCATGATGAGTAGATTTGGAAATTTTGGTAATGTGAGCCACTTCAGGAGGACCAAGCGCATGAAGTTTTAATTTCGGAAATAATTTTTTTAATTCTTTAAAAAGATTTACATAATAATTCAAATCCAGATCCGGATGATGGCCGCCCTGCAACAATAATTGTTCACCGCCATATTTAAAAGTTTCTTCAATTTTTCTTTTATAAGTTTCAATATCAGTAACGTAAGCGTCTTTGTGGCCTGGTATCCTGTAAAAATTACAAAATTTGCAGTTGGCAATACAAACATTTGTGGTGTTTACATTCCTGTCTATGATCCAGGTCACTTTTCCATGTGGCACCTGTATTTTCCTAAGTTCATCGGCTACGGCCATTACTTCAGACAATGCAGCATTTTTAAATAAAAAAGTGCCTTCTTCTACAGAAAGAAATTCAAAACGCAATGCTTTCTGTAATAATTCTGATGTATTCATTTGCTTCTATTTATTTGCTAAAACCTTTCGAAATAATTAAAGCAAAAATACAAGCAATTAATCTTAAATTTAGTTTTTATCCATTATGAAGATTCTGCTTTCCCTCTTTTTTTTCTTTTTAACCGGCAGTTTATCTGCCCGGGAAATGTATTCGGAAAAACCGGCAAAGTTCATTACATCATTTCATTTTAAACAATTAAGTGGCGGTGTTATTTTGTTGAAAGCTCACTTTAATAACATTTCTGACACATTTAATTTTATTCTGGATACTGGCAGCGGTGGCATTTCATTAGATTCTACTACAACTGAAATGTACCAGATTCCGCATGTTCCATCAGGGAGGTATATTTATGGAATAGCGGGCGTACGAAAAGTGGATTTCGCACAACACAACCGCCTTTCATTCCCGGGAATCACGATTGACA
Source organism: Hanamia sp. (assembly GCA_035475995.1). Classification (GTDB taxonomy): domain Bacteria; phylum Bacteroidota; class Bacteroidia; order Chitinophagales; family Chitinophagaceae; genus Ginsengibacter. The sequence continues at coordinate 1,988 of DATILZ010000563.1, forward strand.
GCCTCGATTTTTATATCAATAATTATGAAGTGCTTTCCAGTGTATATGGAATAAGAATAGACGGAATTATCGGCTATAGTTTTTTGAGCAGGTATATTGTAAAGGTAAATTTTGATAGCTTAACGATCAGTATATTTCAACCGGGTTTTTTAAGATATCCGGAACATGGTTTTTTATTAAGGCCTCAATTCAGGGGATTGCCGATTATACCACTAAGGATTAAAGATTCTAAAACAGTAAATTCTAAATATTTTTTTGATACCGGAGCAGGATTGTGTTTTTTATTAAGCAAGCAATTTAAAGACGACAGTGCGGTATTATTAAAAAAAAGAAAACCATTGCCGATAGAAGTACAAGGCCTTGGAGGCAAAAGAAGAATGCAACTTACGGTAATTAAAGAGCTTCAAATTGGCTCTTACAAATTCAGAAAAGTACCTACTTATATCCTTGATGATGAATTCAATGTGTTATCTTATCCAACTTTAGGCGGTTTGATCGGCAACGACATCCTCCGTCGTTTCAACCTGATTATAAATTACCCGCAAAGAGAAATCCACCTTTTACCGAACGGTCATTTCCGGGATCCGTTTGATTATTCCTACACAGGAATGACGATGTATAATTTGGATGGAGAAATTCTAATTGATGATATAATCGAAGGTTCACCGGCAGATAAAAGCGGGCTGAAAAATGGCGATATTATTATGGCTGTTAATAATAATTTTAGTGGCAATCTGGAAACCTATAAAAACCTTTTGCAAAAAACGGGAACAAAAATAGAAGTGTTGGTGATGAGAAATAAAATTCCGAAAATAATATCCCTTAAAGTTGGAAGAATTCATTAACGCTCAACTTTGAACTATCAACGTCATTCCTGCGCTTTTACCACTCCGCTTCCTGCTATATGAATTTCAGGAGACGTTGGATTACCACTATAAGTTACATCGCCACTGCCGCTTACATTTACCTTCAAACTTACGCTTGCAAAAACATGAACATCAGAACTTCCTGAAACACGAATGACGGTGTTTTCTGATTTAAGATCAGCACATTTTACATCGCCGCTGCCGCTTATTTTACAATCAAAATTTTTTGTCCTTCCCGACAAGGAAATATTGCCTGAACCAGAACCCGTTACTTTTACAGAAGGTGCATCTACACTGGCGTTTACATCACCTGAGCCGGAAGTATTTATTTCCAATTGCTGGCTGCTTTTTATAGTACCATCGCTGTTAATATCGCCTGATCCGGAAGTTACTAATTTATTCAAACCAGGCGCTGTTACAATCACTTTTGCATGATCATTCATTACTGAATAACCATTTTTATAATGAATATTTAAAACCCCGTCATTTACATCCGTAATTACATAAGGAATTAAATTTTCATCATTTTCCACTATCATTGAATATTCGTTTCCGTCTTTGATCTCCACATTGATCGAGCCTGAAGTTTTTACTGTTTGAATCTCAGCAAGATCCCGGTTTTCATCACGAATGGTTCCATTTCCGGAAACAGAAGCACAGGATGCAAAAAGGAGTGAAGAAGCTAAAAGAAGAATTAAGTTTTTCATCGCTTGTTTTTTGGTTTTTATTATCAAAAGTAATAATAAGAAAACTTTATTTTTAAAAGAAATCTCAATCTTTATTTTTTCAAATAAAGAATGAAATTATAGAAACAATAAACAATTTACCTTCGCACCCATGACTGAAAAAATCCTGATTCTCGATTTTGGTTCTCAATACACCCAACTCATTGCCCGGAGCGTAAGAGAGGCAAATGTTTATTGCGAAATTATTCCATTTAATAAAGAAATTGACTTTTCTTCTGCGCTGAAAGGAGTGATACTTTCCGGTTCGCCTTTTTCGGTAAATGACGAAAATGCTTTGTCTGTTGATGTAAAAAAAATCAATGAAAAAGTTCCGGTACTGGGCATATGTTATGGTGCGCAATTGATTGCAAAACTATATGGAGGCGTTGTTGAAAAAAGCGATAAGCGCGAATATGGAAGATCAAAATTGCAAATAAAAAATACAGATGATAAATTATTAACTGATGTAAAAAACGATTCGGACGTGTGGATGAGTCATAGTGATACGATCAAAAAGCTTCCGGATACTTTTTCAATTTCTGCATCTACCCACAATATTCCTGTAGCAGCATTTGACAGTAAAGACACAAATAATCCGATTTTTGGTTTGCAGTTTCACCCCGAAGTGTATCATTCTGCCGAAGGCAAAAAAATAATAAAAAACTTCCTGGTAAATATCTGTAAATGTAGTCAGGACTGGACTCCGGCACATTTTATCAATGACACTGTCGCTTCAATTAAAGAAAGAATCGGCAATAAAAAAGTAATTATGGCTTTGAGTGGCGGCGTAGATTCTACGGTCGCTGCTACTTTGATTCACCGCGCCATTGGCAAAAACCTGTATGGGATTTTTGTAGATAACGGCGTGCTTCGCAAAGATGAATTTGAGCAGGTAATTGAATCGTGCAAAAACATTGGATTAAATATAAAAGGTGTTGATGCCAAAGATTATTTTTATAGAAAGCTGGCCGGAAAATCGGATCCGGAAGAAAAAAGAAAAGCAATTGGAAAAAGCTTTATAGAAATTTTTGATGAAGAAGCACATAAGCTTGAGGGAATTGAATTTTTGGGCCAGGGAACTATTTATCCTGATGTTATTGAATCGGTTTCTGTACACGGACCTTCGGTTACTATTAAATCGCATCACAATGTGGGCGGACTTCCGGAAAGAATGAAACTGCAATTAATAGAACCGCTTCGTTCTTTGTTCAAAGATGAAGTAAGAAAAGTAGGTGCCGAACTTGGTTTGCCTTCTTTATTACTAAACCGTCATCCTTTTCCAGGGCCTGGATTGGCAATAAGAATCCTTGGAGAAGTGACGGAAGAAAAAGTACAGTTATTGCAAAAAGCGGATGCCGTTTATGTGAATGCTTTGAAAAAATTTGATTTATATGCAACGGTATGGCAGGCAGGCGCTATCTTACTGCCTGTAAAAAGTGTAGGCGTAATGGGAGATGAAAGAACCTATGAATTTACAATTGCACTGCGTGCGGTAACTTCCGTAGATGGTATGACAGCAGATTGGGCGCATCTTCCTTATGATTTCCTTGCCTATGTTTCTAACGAAATCATTAATAATATTAAAGGAATTAACCGGGTTGTTTATGACATCAGCAGCAAGCCACCAGCTACGATTGAATGGGAATAGGTGGATGATGCAGATGTATGATGTGTGATGTTTGAATTAAGAACTATGAATTATGAAGAAATACTTTTGGTCTTTAACTGTCTTTTTTATTTTTTTTGGAATAGAACATTCATCTGCACAAACAAATTATCCTGCAGTTAATAAGACATATCATGTTGCTATTTTTGCGCCGCTTTATCTTGATTCAGCTTTTGCGGGAGATAAATTAAAACAAGAAAGATCGGTGCCATCATTTACGATTGCCGGTGCTGATTTTGTTCAGGGTGCGCAAATTGCTTTGGACACCATTAATTTAAAAGGACAACATGTAGAAGCATTTATTTATGATTCGAAATCTGTTACACAACCAATTTTAACTTTAATAAAAAATAAAAAATTAGATAACATTGATCTCATTATCGGATCTGTAAAAGAGCCGGAATACAGCATTCTTGCTCAGTTTGCTGTACAAAGAAATATTCCTTTTGTTTCTGCCACCTACCCAAATGATGGAAGGATCCGCCAAAATCCTTTTCTACTCATCGTCAATTCAACTTTGAAATCGCATTGCCAGGCAATATTTAGTTACCTGCTACAAAAGCATGGAACCGATAATATTTACCTTATAAAAAAGAAAAATGACAACCGCATTGATAATTATTTGAAGGAAATAAATTGGGTAGATGGAAAGCCACTTTTAAAAATAAAAACCATCATGCTTGATAGTTCTATTTCTTCTGCAGGATTAAGATACCTGGTAGATACTACCAAACCTGTGGTAATTATAGGAGCCAGCCTGGAAGAAACTTTTGCACAAAAACTGGCAGATGCATGCTATCCAATTCAAAAACGAAATCCATTGGTTTTTATTGGAATGCCAAACTGGGACGGGTTTTCAAGTTTCTATAAAAAAGATGTTTATAAAGATTTTCCCATCCGTTATACTACTCCCCATTATGATGTAAAGAATAATGGATTTAAAGATTATTTATACGATAAATATTTCCGTTTGTATCGCACAGAACCAAGTGACATCGCTGAAAAAGGTTTTGAAACCACTTATAATTTCATTTCCATTTTGATAAATCATCACGAAAGCTTTATGCAAAATATAAATGACACTTTATATGCTCCTTTGCACGATTTTAATTTTCGACCTGTATACCACGAAAACAAAGCTTACCCTGATTACTTTGAAAATCAACATCTTTTCATCATGCAAATACTCAATGGTAATATCATGAGGGAATGGTAATATGAAAAGCTGAAGGCTGGAAGTTGAAGGCAGAAAACTAAAGGCATAATTCACTACTCGCCAATCAGTTAAAAGCCCCTTTTTGCATCAAAATTTTCTAATTCTTTCGCCACTGCATTTAAGAAAGTAGAACCCAAAGCTCCGTCAATAATACGATGATCATAGCTTAATGAAAGATACATCATGTGGCGGATTGCTATACTGTCGCCCTGTTCACTTTCAATAACAACCGGCCGCTTTTTGATGGCGCCCACTGCCAGGATCGCCACCTGAGGTTGGTTAATAATCGGTGTTCCCATAAGGCTTCCAAAAGTACCGACATTAGTCAAAGTAAAAGTACCACCTGCAGTATCATCTGGTTTTAATTTATTGTTTCTGGCAGCATTTGCCAATCCATTTACCTGTTTGGTAAGGCCTGTTAAATTCAACTGATCAGCGTTTTTAATTACCGGAACAATTAAATTTCCTGTAGGCATTGCCGTTGCCATGCCGATATTAATATCCTTCCTGATCACGATTCTATCGCCATCCACGCTGCTGTTGATGATCGGATATTTTTTGATACACTTTATAATTGCTTCTATAAATAAGGGAGTGAAAGTAATTTTCTCCCCTTCTCTTTTTTCAAAGTCCTTCTTTATTTTTTCGCGCCACAAAACCAGGTTGGTAACATCACATTCCGTAAAACTGGTAACATGCGCGCTGGTGTTCTGGCTGTCAATCATATGTTTGGCAATCATCCTGCGCATACGATCCATTTCAATAATTTCTACATTTCCTGAATAAACAGTTGGCGCATATTCCTGTCTTTGTGTTGTTTGGGGTACTTCATGAACTGTTGGTTGCTGTTGCGGTTGCTGCGGTTTAGACTGAGGCGCATTTTTTCTTTTTTCCAAATAAGACATAATGTCTTTTTTGCTCACTCTCCCATCCTGTCCGGTGCCATCAATATTCTCCAATTCAGTCATAGAAATTCCTTCACTGGCAGCAATATTCAAAACCAAAGGTGAATAAAAACGAATCGCTGAACCTCCGCTATTCATCGATTTTTTTTCTTCTGGCTGATAAGGAACTTCTTCCATTACTTCAGCTTCCTCATGCTGCACGGTTGAGTTTTGTTGCAAATAGTTATTTTCAGATTCATTTCCATTAGTATTGATCCGGGCAATCACGGCGCCAACAGCAACTACATCGTTTTCTTTATAAAGAATTTCTGAAATTGTTCCTTCAGCGGTAGAAGGCACTTCACTATCTACTTTATCAGTTGCAATATCGAGCACAGTTTCATCCATTTCCACTTTATCTCCAGGCTTTTTATGCCATTTCAATATGGTAGCTTCCATGATACTTTCCCCAAGTTTGGGCATTATTAAATCGACCATGCTCATAAAAATAATTTAAGGTTAAACTGATTCAAAACCGATGCTTCAAAAATAAGAAAAACGATTTGGTTATTGGATATTTAGTTTCCGGATGATGCTTTTGATTTCGTTTTTGTAAAATAGAAACCTCGTTTATTTATGCTTTTGCTGAATCTTCGATATTGAATTTTCAAATGCCAGTTTACAATATTGCCGCCTGTCCACCGGATTTAGCATTTGGCCGGTGACTATAAGTAACGGGCTTATTATTTCTCGCAAATTCAAGGCCATCTTGCCACCATTGGCTCATTAATTCAGGCCGGAAAACAAATGGATTATTGGTTAAATGTTTAGGGGTGAAATAAATGCGAATATCGAGTTCGCGGTTCAATCCCATCAGCCTTCCAATGATGCGGTCTTTCATACTTATCTGATTACTCATAAAACTAATAGTTTGCATCACCAGTGAAAACGGATTGTGTGCAAGGGGCAGATTGTGTATTTCATTTTCTCCTTCAAGTATGATGACATCCATATCCGTTACACTATTTTCCAATGCCACATTAATGGGAATGTGGTTTCCAAAACCGCCATCTGCATATTGGCACCCCTCGTGTTCATACACGCTCATATACGGCACCGCATTGGCTGACGCCCATGTCCAGTTGCAAAAATCTTCATAAGTACTATCAGCTGTATTATAATATTCCACTTTTTGTTTCGTAAGATTGGATACCGTAACGATCACCTTCTTTTGAAGTAAGCTGATTTCTTCGAATTCTTCTTTGGTCAAATTTTTAAAAATTAAATTTCGAAGATTTTCACTTTCTCCAAAAGTAACATGTCCTTTTAGAATATTCCGCAGAATGGCAAATTGGTTGATGCTTTTAAAATAGCTGCCATTAGTTTCTTTTGGATTGAAAGGTGATACATTAAAAACATCTTCCTGCTTAACAGTTGTGAAGATATTTTTAATTTTTTCAATATTTCCCAACGCTACATGAGGCAATAGCAGGCTTCCTGCTGACGAGCCAACAAGAAGATCATAAGAGTTTGCACAATCATTAATCAAATGTTCTGCTATGCCACCGGCGAAGGCTCCGTTGCTTCCGCCACCCGATATCACTAATGCTTTCATAATTCATTTTTAACTGAGCAAACTTTGAATAAGAATAAAGATCAGTTTTTTAAGGCTAATAACAAAAACCAGTCCAGATAACCACATTATGAGTAGTAAAAGTCCGGCTTCAGTTACGGCAAAAGATTGGATATTCTATATTGGATATTTTGTAATTTCTGTAATTGTCCAAACCCATAGCGATGAAATATGGAGCAACAATATTGATTCTGAAACAATCGATGGGACAGCGCCGGTTAAAAGCGATGCTTGTTTCAATAAAATTTAAAATGGCAATTTAACAGATTCGGGCTCAATAAATTCATGTGTGTAATCATTTTCCAAAAAACTGATTGGCGAATCCGGAGGTGTGATAATTTCATTTTTGGTAATACCCCATGGTTCCCAATATTCTGCTAAAACACGTGCAAACATATTGTCGTCCCAATTCCCAAACACCGGCTCAGAAAGAGTTTCAGTTATCAATAGCGATTCAATAATTACTTTTTCATCCTTTACTTCAATTATATGCGCTGGCCGTTTTTTTAATAAATAATTCGAATAAAGGAACCGGGCACATAATTCTTCAAACTGAATCGGATGTAAAATTTTATCAGAGATTTTTTCGAGAATATCTTGTTGTTTTTGTCCGACAGCACCATTATCCTGAAGGCAGGCAACAATTCCAAAGCCATTCATTCCCAATGAAAAATTCAGATTGGTTGGTTCGTCTTTGTAATTAAAAGTATCCTGTGAATATTTCAATTTTACAACTTCAATACTCCATGGTTTAATCCCTTTAAATTCCATAGAAACCATCAATGATTGCAACATCAAATGAAATTTACCAAAACGTTCTTTCAATAAGGGTGACAGTTTAAACTCTTTTAATTTTGGGTTTTTAGCAGAACGTCTTATTTCAAGATTCAAATCATGATATAAAACACCATAAACCATTTTCCCCATCCAAAGAAACAATCTTTCTTCAGGAATTTTTTTTACCGCCTCATATCCCTCAATAAAAGCTTCTTTTATTTCTTCATCTAAAATATCCAAAGCATTTTTTACAGCCGGCGAACAAGGCAATTTTAAATCTTCATAATGAATGCCTGTTACCTGGTCCATCATTTTAAATTTTTTATTTCTTAAAGAAAAACGATCAAGGATCCAGGCAGGAAAAATACACATTTGCTCATCTTCTGGGGGCAGATCTTCCCCAGTCAGAAAACAGGTTTCAGGATTAAAATATAAAGTTTCAAAGGGATTAAAAAGAGAGAAAGGCATAATTTAAAATTGTTTTATAGCAAAGCTAAATTTGAAATAACGGTTATTTATTTGTTTACTGAAATCGATTTCTATTCATCGAAACTTCTAACAATAAGTTTTATTTTTTTATCAGTAGATGAAGCGATATCCCATTTTCCATTGTTATTAACTAATTCTACTTCATTTATTTTTCTTGAAGGATGGTAAAAAATTTCCTTAATTTTTTTATTTTCTTGATCAAACACCACCAACTCAATCTTCGTCCAATCCATAAATTCTGTTGATTGCGCTAACGAAATGTGCGGTATGACAGAACCATTTTTTACCAAAACAATTCCAGGCAATTCTCCTGCTTTTATATCGATCCATTGCTGGCCTTCGTACACTTTTTTTGTTTGATAATCGATCCATCTTCCCTTCGGCAAATAAACATTTCTGGATGAAGTTCTTTCTTCCATCAATGGTGCTATTAGCATGTCTTCCCCAAATAAAAACTGGTCTTCTAAATTCCATGTCGTTGGATCGTCCGGATAATTTAAAAACATTGCTTTCAACATGGGCCAGCCATTCTGAGAAGCAATGAAAGCCTGGGTAAAAATATAAGGCATTAAACGATAGCGCATCTCCACCATCTTGCGAAATGACTTTAAAAATTCATCACTAAATTCCCATGGTTCGCGAGGCGGAAATCCATGAACCCGGCTGTGAGAAGTAAACATGCCAAAGAAAGTCCAGCGTTTGAAAAGCTCTTCTTTCGGCGCTCCGGAAAATCCGCCAATATCATGACTCCAGAATGAAAACCCGCTTAATCCTAATGATAGCCCCCCTCTTAAAGTGCCCGCCATTCCTGCATCAGACACTTCAGCATCGCCGCCCCAATGAACAGGATTTCTTTGTCCGCCTGCCCATGAACTACGGGACCAAATTAAATTTTCTCCATTAATTTCTTTAGTGATTTTACTTACCAATTGCGTGTAGCGCAATGGATAATTATTGTGTTCATAATATCCACTTCTGCCACTTGCGTATAAGCCCTTTAGTGGTGCGGCTTCGCCAAAATCTGTCTTTATAACAGTGATGCCTAAACGTAAAAGCGCTTTTATTTTTTTTGTGTACCAGTCAATAGTTTTAGGGTTTGAAAAATCAAGAATCGCATCTTCTGTTGCTACATTTCCATTACCATCTTTGATGTATAATTTCTCTTTTACCACTTCATCAAATATTGGATTTAACGGCGTGAAATAAGGAATTTGCCAAAGCGATGTTTTGAATCCTTTTTCTTTTAATTCCTTAGCCATTCTTTTTGGGTCAGGAAACGCTTTTTTATCAAATTCAAAATCACAGTTGATACCACTTTTAAACCAGCCTGCATCAATATGAATTACATCGCACGGAATTTTATGCTTTCGTAATTTTTCTGCCACTGTTAATACTTCTTTTTGCGAACGATAAGAAAAACGGCTCATCCATAAACCAAAACTCCAAAGCGGTGACATAGAACTTTTACCTGTGAGATTTGTATATTCTGTAAGTATTTCTTTTGGTGAACCAATAAAGAAAAACAAATCAAGCTGATCATCTCCGACAAATAAGGTTTTGCTGCCTTCATGTGTATAACCAAAATCCATCGTAACCGGAGATGTAGTGTGGACAAACATTCCATAGCCACGGCTGCTCATATAACATGGAACGGGTTTATACATTTGTTTGCTGGCTGTACTTTGCGTATCGCAAGCCCATAGAACCATTTTCTGTCCGCGTTTATTTAATCCTGTAAAAGATTCGCCGCATCCAAAAATTTTTTCATCAGGCATTAAAGAAAAAGAGGCAGCAATACTTCTTGAATAATCAGCAGATCTTTTAATGAACAGAAACGGATATTTTTTTGAATGCATTCCTTCCAGCTCCTCAAAGCTATTTGTGGATGTCAATAATTTTCCATTACTATTAAACAATTCCAGCTTGAAATTTTTTTTATTCAAAATCAAAGAACCATGCTCACTTTTGTAAATTACTTTTTCACCATCTTCTTTTGATTTCCAGCCACCTTTTATTTCCGGTTCTCCATCCAGCATTAAGGAAGAATACTCCTGTTGCAGTGCAGACGTGGTTTTCAGGCGAAGTCTTACAGTTTTTGAATTAATGAATGACAAAGAAAAATTGCAAACAGGATGCGATTCGTAATCCTGGAAAGGCGCTTCTTTTTGCTCTGCCTTTTGAAGGTGCATATCAATTTTATTAAAAAACCAATCTATCATCCAACGATGATAATTCCACTGAATTTTTCCTTCTCCCTTTTTTGAATTAAAATCTTTCACTTCTCCGGAAACAAAATATTCGTTTTCCAGTTCATAAAAATCATCCATGATATCAAGAGGATGATTGAGAAATTTTGATTGCTGAGACATCGATTAGTTCTTATTTTTTAGTTCTTAGTTGAAGCACTTCAATTGCATAAGGTGATAATTTTATCTGAAACTTATCTTTAAAAAATATTGGAGAAACAGTTCCGTTTAAAACACGAATAATTTTTTTTGCAGTACCAAAATCAGGATAAGCTACTTCTGTATTTTGCGCTGAATCAGAAAGATTTACAATAACTATTATCGCATTTACTGAATCAAATCTCTGATATGAAAAGACAGCATCGTTAGTATTAACAAGGGTTTCATAACTTCCTGTTGAAATCACAGGATTACTTTTTCTAATGCGGATCATCTTTTTATAAAAATTATAAATCGAATTCGAGTCTGGTTTTTCTTCTTCCAAAGAAATACCATCATTTGGTTTTGCGTAACGGTTATCCCACCACGGACCGGAATTTTTATACCACAAAGCCATTCCTTTTCCGGTATCAGATTTATACCATTCAAATGCCTCGCGATCCGGAATTTCATTGGCATCGGTCATTCCCCATTTTTGCCATTCTCCTTTGCCATTCATGCCCAATTCCTGGCCGTAATAAATGGAAGGAGTTTGACCGAGTAATAATTCCAATGCGGCAGCGATTTTTAATTTTGGCAAATATCCATTCACCTGGTTGGCAAATCTTGGCAGATCATGATTTTCAATAAAAACAACCTGGTGCGGCCCATTGGGAAAAACATGAAAAGCAGAATCTGCCATCAGCGTTAAATACTTTTTATTGAAGGAACGAATGCCTCCCATTAATTTAAAAGAATAAACCCTGTCAGCACCGGCTTTCGTGATATAATCCGTCGGCCACGAATTCCATTCCGCCTGTTCAGCAACATTTACAATTTTCGGATTTACTTTTTTTATTGCTGTTATTAATGGACTCCAAAATGTTTTAAAAAGATCATTCACACGTCCTTTATAATCGAGATCATCCATCATATGATCAAAACGAAAACCATCCACGCCATCTTCAAAGTTTCCATCTTTATCGGGATCAAGCCAGAAGGAATATAATTTGATATTGTAAGCAAGGACTGCATGATTTTTTAGATTTACCATGATCAGTTTTTTTATTACTCCATTATATCCTTTCAGTTCAGTAAGATTCATTACGATACTTTCGGTTTTTGTATGAGCTGAATCTGTCCATACCAGATAATCGCTGTAAGGAGATTTCAAATTATTGTAAGAACTTTTATACCACGGATGATCTTCGGTAACATATTGCGTTTCCATATCCATATAAATTTTCATTCCACGCCTATGCACTTCTTTTACCAAAGAAAGATAATCCTGCATGCTTCCTAACGTGGAATCAATTTTATAAAAATCGTCGGAAAAATAATTGTGATAAAAAACGGAATGATATAAAGGAAGCAATTGAATAGATGTAACTCCGAGATCCTGTAAATAATCCAATTTTTCCTGGAGTCCTTTCAGGTCGCCTGTTTCATCGCCGTTACTATCATAAAAGCTTCTTTGAAAAACGTGATAGATGATTTCATTATTTACAGAATTACTGTTTGATACAGAGTTAATTTTTTTTGAAAAACAGGAAGATAAAAAAGTCAGAATAAGATAGGAAAACAAAAGTTTATTGATACCGGATTTCCACATTTTTTTATTTTTAAATCGGCACAAGTTTACTAATTTTTATCCAGCTTTTTTTTGGTAACAGTAAACAGAGAAATAAAGAAGAATCATCATTTCTTTTTTGCTAATTCTGAAAGATAATAGACTTAATATTGGAGAAGGGATTTATAAAAGAAAATGAAAATCCTCATTCTTAATTTGAATTTTTGCAAATGAACATCGCTCCTGTTATAGTTTTAATCGCTCTTGCCTTGCTGATTTTGTTTTTTATTCTTTATAAAAAACCAAAGAAAAAGATTGTCCTTCCCGCAAATTATAAAACTCTTTTATCTCAGCATGTTGCTTATTATAACAGACTTCAGGAAAAAAATAAAACCCGGTTTGAGGAAAAAATAAAAGACTTTCTCGCATACGTTCGGATTGACGGAATTGATACAAATGCCGATGATGTTGATAAACTGTTGGTGGCTGTAAGCGCGGTTATTCCTGTGTTTGGTTTTGAAAAATGGAAGTATTATAACCTTCGGAATGTGCTTCTTTATCCCGGCTCATTCAATAAAGATGAGTTTCTTGCTTCTGGCTATGAGCAAAATACTTTGGGAATGATTGGAAACGGCCCGATGCAAAAAGTAATGATCTTATCAAAACCTGCTTTGCATTTTGGTTATACACAAGCATCAAAAGAAAATACAGGAATTCATGAATTTGTTCATTTACTGGATAAAGAAGATGGATATGTTGATGGATTGCCAGAGGCATTACTCAATAGAAAATTCAATTCAAAATGGATCGAACTGATGAATAAAAATATTCAAACAATTATTGAAGGCCGTTCAGATATTAATTATTATGCAGCAAGTAACAAAGCCGAATTCTTTGCAGTTGCTTCTGAATATTTTTTCAACCAGCCGGAAATGTTCAAAGAAAATCATACGGAACTTTTTGAATTAATGTGTACGATTTTTAATCAGGATCCGGAAAAGATTTAATTTGTCCACGCTACCGCAATTGGTGGCTAAACCGCAACCGGCGCTTTGATTGCCGGATGGCTTTGATAATTTATCAATTCAAAATCTTCAAATTTAAAATCAAAGATATTTTTCACTTCCGGATTTAATTTCATTTGCGGAAGCTGAAATGGTTTTCGTGTAAGTTGTAATTCTGCCTGCTCAAAATGATTTTTATATAAATGTACATCGCCAAAAGAATGAATAAATTCTCCGGGTTCCATATCACATACCTGAGCGATCATCATGGTAAGCAATGCGTAAGATGCAATATTGAAAGGCACTCCGAGAAAAACGTCCGCACTTCTTTGATACAACTGGCAGGAAAGCTTTCTTCTTCCTGTTTCTGTTTCTGTTGTATAAAATTGAAACAAACAATGACATGGCATCAGTTTCATCTCCGGAAGATCGGCAACATTCCAGGCACTGATAATTAACCGCCGGCTATCAGGATTTGCTTTTAATTGTTCGATTAAATCCGAAACCTGGTCAATTGTTTTCCCATTTGCCCCTTCTTCGATGGGAGTGGCTGCGGACCATCTGCGCCATTGTTTTCCATAAACAGGGCCAAGATTTCCATTTTCATCTGCCCATTCATCCCAAATCCTTACACCATTTTTTTGCAAATATTCCACGTTCGTATCTCCTTTTAAAAACCACAATAGTTCATAAATAATACTTTTTAAATGCAGTTTTTTTGTAGTAACCAAAGGAAAACCGTCCTGTAAATTAAAACGCATCTGGTAGCCAAACAAACTCCGTGTGCCTGTGCCGGTACGGTCTTTTTTATCTGTGCCGGCATCAATTATTTTTTGTAAAAGTTGAAGATATTGCTCCATCCGCGCAAGTTAAGAATAATGTGGTTGTGTTTGATCCTGATATTTGATGTTGGATTTCTGATTTCTGATATTCCCATATTTATTCAGTAAAGAAACAAATGTGAAGCATTGTTATTTTTACTGATCGCCACTGATTGCTCCTTTGAAATTTTTTCATTGAAAATGAACTGGTTGTATCCTTCCTTTTTGTGCTATAAAGTTAAATAAGGCGTTCCAAAAAGAGTGTTGGAAGAGCAAACTGATCATTTACCCAAAAAAATAAAAAATTTGAAAGCCGAAATGGAGAAAATGCCAGTAATCAGCATATTAGCTAATCGGCTCATCAGCACATTATTGAAAGACTTATATTTGCACAACTTTTAAAAAAACTTCATGTCAGTATTAGTAAATAAAAATTCGAAAGTATTAGTACAGGGATTTACCGGAACAGAAGGCACTTTTCACGCTTCACAAATGATAGAATATGGCACAAAAGTAGTAGGTGGCGTTACTCCAAATAAAGGCGGAACCAGCCACCTGGATAGACCGGTTTTCAACACAGTAGAAAAAGCTGTAAAAGAAACAGGGGCGGATGTAAGTATTATTTTTGTGCCACCGGCATTTGCTGCTGATGCAATTATGGAAGCTGCAGACGCAGGAATAGCTTTGATTGTTTGTATTACCGAAGGAATCCCGGTTCAGGATATGGTAAAAGTGAAAAATTATTTATTGGACTCAACATCAAGATTGATTGGGCCAAATTGCCCGGGAGTTATAACAGCAGACGAATGTAAAGTTGGTATTATGCCGGGTTTTATTTTCAGGAAAGGCAGGATAGGAATTGTTTCAAAATCCGGCACACTTACTTATGAAGCAGCCGACCAGGTAGCAAAAGCTGGCCTGGGAATTTCAACTGCAATTGGAATTGGTGGCGATCCGATCATCGGGACGACAACAAAAGAAGCGGTTGAATTATTTATGAATGATCCGGAAACTGATGGTATTGTAATGATTGGAGAAATTGGTGGTGGTATGGAAGCGGAAGCAGCACGCTGGATCAAAGAAAATAACCGCAAACCTATCGTAGGTTTTATTGCCGGACAAACAGCTCCTGCAGGAAGAAGAATGGGACACGCCGGTGCAATAGTAGGTGGGGCAGAAGATACTGCAGCTGCAAAAATGAAAATCCTTGCTGAATGTGGAGTTCACGTAGTAGCAAGCCCTGCAGATATTGGAAAAACAATGGCAGAAGTGATGGGAAAATAAAGATTTAAAAATTTTTTTTAGCAATGATTCTTATGAAAATGAGAATCATTTTTTTTATAAAATAAAATACAAAACCGCTTACTTGTCCCTTTCCTGTAAAAAAAATTGGGTAATTTCCTTTTAATACATAATCAATCGATAGGCAAAAAGAAAAATGTATATTCCGTTATTTGCTCCTTTACTGGAAAAATTAATCAAATGCTCTAATTCGTACTACAATTAGCAATATCACCTCTCCTGTAACCGCCAATTCGGGTAAGTTCGTGTAATCCGAAGCTTCGGATCTCCAGGCTTAAAACAAAAAAATCCTTTCCAACTGAATGAAAAGGATTTTAAAAAATCGGTATTAAAGAAAATTAATAATCTTTGCTGTAACCGCCACCGCCGCTTCTGCCGCCGCCATATCCACCGCTGCTTCTGCCGCCGCCATATCCGCCACCGCCGCTTCTGCCGCCGCCGCCATATCCGCCACCGCTTCTACCGCCGCCGCCGCCATATCCACCGCCGCCGCTTTTCTTGTAGCCGCTGCCTTCTGGACGAGGTTGTGATTCGTTTACGATCAATTTACGGCCCTGAACTTCGCTTTCGTTTAATGTAGCGATTGCAGTCTTAGCTGCATCATCGTCTTCCATTTCTACAAAACCGAAACCTTTACTACGGCCTGTGTTTTTTTCTTTAAGAATTTTTGCACTTGAAACAGCACCATACTGGCTGAATAAGTTGTTTAAATCGTCATCGGTCATTGACCAGCTGAGATTACCTACATAGATGTTCATTGTAAAAACTTTTGTTTAAATAAAATTATGAGAACTATTAATGAATCAGTAGCTACAATGAACTGAAGAAACCTAAAAAGAGAAACATCAGCCAAAAGAAAAACACACTAAACCATTAACAAACAATAAAGGTAATCTTTTATTTCAAATAAAATTATTTTTCAAAAAATTTATTTTCAGTTTTATGATTTCAACAAAAATATAAAACCTATTCACAAAAATCTTTAATTCATTGATCAATTTCTTAGTTATTGCAGTTGCTATTATTTTTTATATTTGATGAAATAATTGTTTTGAAAAGTCTCTTTCTAATCTGCTTCCTTTATTTCCAAATCCCGCTTTCTTTTTGCCAATCACATTATTTTCAGCAGCAGGTAAATTATACGATTGATGTTACACTAAACGACATTCAAATGACGCTCGATGGATTTGAAATTATTAATTACACCAACAATTCTCCTGACACGCTTAATTATATCTGGTTTCATCTTTGGCCTAATGCCTATAAAAATGACCGCACTGCTTTTAGCGAACAATTATTACAACTGGGAAGAACCGATTTTTATTTTAGTGATGAAAATAAACGAGGATATATCAATCGGCTGGATTTTAAAGTGAATGGAATAACCGCAAGCCTGGAAGACCATCCGCAATATATAGATGTAGTAAAACTTGTTTTGCCTTCTCCCCTTTTGCCCGGCAAAACTATAAAAATATCCACTCCCTTTCATGAAAAAATTCCATTTAATTTTTCGCGTGGTGGATATATTGATCATACTTTTCAGATCACACAATGGTATCCGAAACCGGCAGTCTATGACAACCATGGATGGCATCCAATGCCATACCTGGATCAGGGAGAATTTTACAGTGAGTTTGGAAACTTTCATGTACAGATTACCGTACCAAAAGATTATACCGTAGCCGCTACCGGCGAAATGGTATCAGGTATCAGGTATCAGGTATCAGGAAAGAAGAAAGCAACAATGAGCAATCAGAAATCAGAAATCAGAAATCAGCAATCAGAAGCGAGTAAAGAATTACCGTCAAATAACAAAAAGAA
>DATILZ010000564.1:0-7271 GCA_035475995.1 Hanamia sp.
CGAACCATCGAAATTGCTCCATTGGCATATATGCGTGGACGTACACTGGATAATGCATTTATTATCCTGGATGAAGCTCAAAATGCTACAGATCTTCAGTTAAAAATGTTTTTGACGAGGATCGGTGCGAGTGCAAAAGCAATTATTACCGGCGATATTACTCAGATTGACCTGCCACCAAAAGTAAGAAGCGGGCTGGAAAAGTCTGTCAGGATTTTGGCAAATATTGATGGTATTGGACATGTAGTGCTTGATGAAGAAGATGTGGTAAGGCACAAACTGGTAAAAGCAATCATCAAAGCGTATGATAAAGAAAAATTGAAAGAACTGGAAGATCTGAGATAAATGAATGGTGCTGATTTGCTGGTTAGCTGATGTCCAATCAGCACTTAATAACGTTATTTGCCGATGCGATGATATCAGATTCAGAATTAGCCTCTTAAATCGTGATGCTGCGAATTAAGCGAACCTCAATTGTTGCCTTGACTGAATTGATTATGGTCGGTGAGGACACCGACCACGGCACGCTGTGATGCTGCTAATTAAACGAAATCTCAATTTGTTGCCTCGACTGAATTGGTTATGGTCGGTGAGGACACCGACCACGGCGCGCTGTGATGCTGCTAATTAAGCGAATCTCAATTTGTTGCCTCGACTGAGTTGGTTATGGTCGGTGAGGACACCGACCACGGCTCGCTGCCCCGACCACTGTCCGCTGCCCCGGTCGGAATCTTCACCGACCGGAATATTTAGAGATCAGCCCTTTACGAGTTAAACGCTTAATCGAATCCTATTGCTTTAATTTATTTAAGTGGATGTTTGAGTGGAACTTTCTGCGGATGAAGCATTATTTCCGCGGTTAAAAAATTCTTCAAAATGTTTTTCTACGTCCGGAAAATGTTCTTTTAGCACACTTGCCGCTTTATCTTTCAGATCAGTAAAATAATTTTTTGCACTTTCTGCACCGCTTTCAGCCTCGTCTTTCAGTTTATGAAACTTGTCCTTTAATTTATCTTTCATCTGTTGTTTTTCTTCTTCAGAAAGATTGCTGTATTTGTATGCGCCAAAAGCCGCTGCGGCACCAAGAAGTATGGCTGCAAGGTGTTTGTTATCTACACTCATGATTTTTGATTTTAACTATCATCAGACAAGAATCCTGCCGGTTTGATAAAAATATTTACCGCTTGCACAACTCTTATCTCTTCATCTGCTATCGGCGCTCTGCATAAATCAAAAGGTGCACACGAAGTTATTTCTCTTTATCTTTCTCTTTCTCTTGTTCGTCCTTCCACATTTTTTTATTTTCTTCCATTTCTTTCCTCAATTGTTCCTGTTGCTTTTTCCAGGCATCGCTTTCAAAATAGTGCTTTGTTTCGGCCATTGCTTTTTGTATATTTTCCTGTTGCTTTTTCCAGGCATCGCTTTTAAAGTAAGCCATCAGAGAATCTGTTGAATGTTTTATTTCCTCCTGGTGTTTTTTGAAATATTCCTGCATTTGCATCGCATTCTTCTGAATTTCCTGCTGCTGCTTTTTCCATTCGGGGCTGTTGAAATATTGTTGCATTTTAGAAGCGCTTTTCTCAATTTCTTTTTGCTGCTTTTTCCATGCAGGGCTATTGAAATATTTTTGCATTGCCAGCGAATTTTTACGGATCAGTCCCTGTTGTTTTTTCCAGGCATCGCTTTGAAAATATTTTTGCATTGCCGCGGTACTCTTCTGAATTTCTTGCTGTTGCTTTTTCCATTCTTTACTGTTCAGAAAATTTGTAATTGGAGGAACAGTATCCTTTATTTTATCAAGCGGTGGCATCGGTGGAAGTGGCGGTGCAGGAGGATTTGGGGCGTTAATCTGATCAGGTGGCAATGGAGGTAATGGTGGCAATGGTGCTACATTGGAAGCCACCGGCTGTGGCGCTTTTGGCTCTTTTAGAGGTTTAGGTGGTATGGGCGCAGTTAGCGGCGGTGGACTATCAGTTTCTGTTTTTGCGAAAAAATTATTTACACTAAATCCACTCAGTGCAGACGGTCCGATCAATGAATAAGATATCCGGGTAACCGGCATTTGTTTAACAGCGCGAGCTGTCTTATTTTCTTTTGGCGAAAGCCAGGCAACAGAAATAACGGCTGTTGCAATAACTGCTAAAGCAATAAATTTTTGCCGCAGATCAATACGATTGTTTTTCATTTCCATAATGTTTTTGATTCGATAAAATAATTGTGATTTTTTGCTCACAGCGGTCATTACCAATGCCCGCTTGTGCACCGGTTCTTCCAGCGCTAATAAAGCACGTGCATAATGATGAGGATCTGATAATTCCAATACCATTTCATCGCAACACTTTTCACGTTCATTGCGGATGTATTTGCTGATCCACCACACGAAAGGATTGAAAAATAAAATGGCATCGATTACAGATTGTAACAGGTTCAATAGATAATCATTGCGCCGGATATGCGCGAGCTCATGGAGCAGAATGGCTTCAAATTGTTGTACGGAAAGATGATTCATGGTAGCAAAAGGCAATAGAATTACGGGTTTGAAAAACCCGATCATCATCGGTGTTTCTATGTATCTTGAAAAATAAGCCTGCACTTTTTTTTGAATATTTATTTGCTGCGCCAAATACAAAACTCTTTTTTGCCATTGAGGTTCTAATTCAGTCCTGGCTTTGGTTTTCAACTGGTTGGTTTGCAAATAATTTAAAAGAAGCCGGGCAGCAAAATAACCGATCCCGAGAAAATAAAAGCCGGTAATAAAAGGCAGATAATTATTTAAAAAAGAAAAAGAAAAGATGGAAGAACTGTGCTCAGATAATGGATAAAATTGCATGTGCTCCAAAGTGTTTTGGGAAATGAACTCCTGATACGATTGTTGATTTTGCGCGCTCCACAACTGAATGAAAAGTGAAACGAAAAACCATATCGCAATGCCTGCATAGGCAAAATAAGAAAGCAAATATTTAATTCTTGCCGCAGCATTTGGAATGAACTTTAAGATAATGCGAAGACAAATAAAAACAATAAAAGCCTGCCACAAACTGTACAATAAAGTGTGGCCAATCGCTTGCGCAGCAGGAGAAAAAAGAAAGCTGAAGTGATTCATTTTAATTATTTTTTTGCTTTAATTATTTTATTTCTGAAACCAGCATCGGTTAATCTTTTAAAAAACCAGGAAGGTTTTAGCAACCTCTTTTGATTCAAAGTATCTTCAATTAAACTTTCCAGGTTTAGGTTTTAATCTCTTAAAAACCGGCTTATTTTTTCACTATCTTTTTTTTCGCATTCTCTGTATTTTCAATTTCGTCCAGGTATTTTTTTATTTCACTGATCTCTTCTTTTGAAGCGCGGTGATTGCCCAACGCATGCATTACTAATTTTGCTGACGAACCTTTAAACAATCCTTTTATCATATTTCCAACTGCTTGTTTTTGTACAGATTCCTTTTTTATCAGCGCAGAATAAATATGCGTTTTTGCTTCATCATTGCGAAGCAGCAGGCCTTTATCATGCATGATCTGCATGAGTTTTAAAGTAGTTGTATAACCAGATTCTTTGGTGCCTGATAATATCTCATGTACTTCCCGCACTGTAGAAGATCCTTCTTCCCACAGGATCTGAAGGATTTCCATTTCGCTTTCTGTTGGTTTGTTCAATTTTGAATTCGTCATTATTTGTTGCTTTACTACGAAATATTTCGTACATCGAATGTACGAAGACTTTCGTAATTGCAAAAACCAAAATTGATTTTTAGGAAATTTTAACAGTCAGATTTTTGTAATTGACCTCGTTTTAAAAAATGCTACAGCTCAATATGCCCACGGATTCCGAATACATTTACGGGCCCACGGTCTTTATTATATCCGGGATCTTTTACAAACTGATAATCTAAGGTGAGCCATAAAAAACTTGAAAGTTGCGCATTATAATAAGCTTCAATTATTTGTTCGCGACCATAATTGAGCTTGCCATCGCCAATAATAAAACCATAACCACCATCTGCTAAAAAGGTTTTATGACCTGGTGAAATATCGTTTAAAGCACCTGCGATTCCAAGAATGTCTCCGGTCCTTTTCCATATATTTCCTTTGATGGAAAAGCCTGCGCTTACGGTGCGGTCTATTTCTGTAAAGGCCCATGATACATATTTGCCATCATTCCACCCTGCACGCGCAAAAAATCCGATATCATTGGAAATCTCCTGGTCTATATTAAAACCTAAACCATATTTGCTGCCTCCATATTTATTGTTTTCCACACTCCCGTTTATCACATTTAAAAGGTACCGATTATTATCAGCAATTGCTTTGATACCATCGGCATAAGAAGGCGCCCTGGAATAAGTACCACTTGCCATAATACGCACATTTCCTTTTCTGTTGTTTACTAAAATGGTATGCTGGAATTCGAGGGTTTCAGAATGCGCATGAAGATTGTATTCCATTAAATGAAAATTAGCAATGCGCGGAACGGCAACTGTCGAAAGCCGCAAAGCCCAGGCTGGTTTTATCAATTCAGTGATTACTCCAAAGGTATAGCCACGTGTATTTGCCGGATAGTCCCAGCTTCCATTTGCCCATAAGGCCCAATTAAAAAATTGGGTGCGCGGATCTTTGCTATAAGCATTATCGTCATAAAAATCAGAAATAGCAAATTTACCGGCCGTAATAGTGATCCTGTTTGCAGGCATCATTTCCCTGATCTGATTAATGCCATCCTCCATTTCTTCAATCTTTGTACCCAACGGAATACTTTGTTGAAAATAGGCACGGGCGATAAATACCTGCGGAGCCACTTCTCCTACTCTATACGTTTCGCCATTCAATGCGCCGGCCACACCTTTTGCAAAGCTCAATCCCTTCCCTCCGGACACTTCAGGATTAAAATAAAAAGCTGCGCCTTTCCATAATTTTCGTCCGATGAATAAGGTAGCAGTTAAGCTGGTTGCTGTTGGTTCTGCGCTATCTGAAAGACTATTTGCGCCGCTGTATTTTGCAGCGAATGATGGATGTTTTTGAGAAATAACAGTAAGTTGAAAATGATCAGACCAGTTGGATTGTTTTACAGAATCACTGCTCTGTGCGGATGCAGAAAAGCTTATTAAAAACGTAAAAATTGCGGCGAGATATCTTTTCATTCCTGTTTACTATAACGATTAATCAAAAATAACTTCATTTTCATATTTGCTATCTGCCTGTCCGCTCGTTACTTCGTTGTTTCGCTTCCCATTTCCTTGCCTAATTTTTCATATTCGATGTCGTTCGGTTCCCACAGTTCAATATTGTTTCCGTCCGGATCAAGGATATGAACAAATTTTCCATAATCAAATGCCTGGATTTTATCAACGATTGTCACCCCGTTTTTCTTTAGTTCTTCTACAAGAGCTTCTATGTTTTCAACCCTGTAATTGATCATAAAATCTTTGGTCGAAGGCTCAAAGTATTTGGTGCTTTCTTTAAAAGGACTCCACTGCGTAAATCCTTTCTTTGTGCTGTCTGCTCCCTGGTGCCATTCAAACACCGCACCATAATCATTTGTGTTTATTCCAAGATTTGTCTTGTACCATTCTCTCATTTTGCCGGGGTCTTTGCATTTGAAAAAAATGCCACCAATGCCAGTTACTTTTTTCATTGTTGTTTTATTAGATTGTTTTGAAATTATGCTGTTGAATGCGAAGCCAAATGTGAACGATGCCGCGATCACTAACATTAATAAAGATGCTTTCTTCATTTGTGTGAATTTTTCCGATTTTATTTTTTCAGATGCTGTTCCCAACCTGGATATTTGCAAGGCTGATCTGAATGCTTATGAAAACCGAATTGAAGATAAATACAAAAAGCAGATATTTATTCGCTTACTGGAAAAAGAAAATAAAGACTGGCAACAGCTGCATTATTGTCTCTTATACTTTCTCTATGAACCATGTGGTAGTTTCACATCAAATGGAAGCCAGATATAGAAGGTGGAACCTTTGCCAAGCGTGCTTTCTACCCATATCTTTCCGCCTTGCCGGTTGATGATTTCCGAGCAGATGTAAAGGCCGATTCCCATTCCCGGAAAGGTTGACTGGCTGTCGCCATTTACACGATAAAATTGTTCAAAAATATGAGGCTTATCTTCTGCAGGTATGCCAATACCAAAATCCTGCACCGACAATTGCACCCCTTCATTTTGAACTTCCATGTTGAGGATTATCTCGTCAGTCCCGGGCGAATATTTTATCGCATTTGTAATCAGGTTGTTGATCACCTGCCCAATTTTATCTATGTCGCCAAAGAGTCTTGCTTTCTTTTCAAAATGATAGGTTATTTTGAAATGCGGGTTGATCTTTTGCATATCATCTACGATCTCATTTACCAAATCATTGAAATCGTAGTAGGTTTCTGAGTAGATCAGTTTTCCTTTTTCAACACGGATATTGTCCAAAAGATCTGTAATCAGTGTAGTCAGTTTATTTACCTGCTTGCTCATTTTTCTTTGAATGGCAAGAATTGGTTCATCTCCTTTTTGTTGGAGCATTAATTCTGCTATTTCTCCATACGCTTTAATAGTGGTTACCGGCGTTTTCAATTCATGGCTCGCCATCGACAGAAAAGCATCTTTCCGTTGCTGTTCTTTTTTGAGATGATGAATATCCGAGAAAGCACCTACCCATTTGATGATTTTATTTTCATTATCAAACACCGGTTCTCCAATCGCAGAAAACCACCTGTATTCGCCGGTTTTGCTTTTGAGGCGTACCTCTGCTTTATAAGGAGTGCAGGCGACCAGACTTCCCTTCCAGATATGCATGATCATTTCGAGGTCATCCGGATGAACAATTGATTCCCATTTATCATCGAGCATTTGTAAATGAATACCGGTATAATCTTCCCAATTCATTGAAACAAATTCTGACTTTCCTTTTTCATCAGTTACCCATATCAATTGCGGCAGGCTCTGGGCGAGTAGCCGAAAGCGTTTTTCACTTTCTTTTAATATGGTTTCTGTTTTTTTCTGCTTGTCAATATCCGTGAGAGCACCAATCCATTTGATAGTATCCCCGTTTGCATCTTTGACTGGATTTCCGATCAGATAAAACCATTTATAACTTTCATCCTTTGCCATTAACTTTAATTCAACAACAATCGGCTGGCCGGTTTCCAAACCATACTGGCAACTGGATAATACTTTTGTTACATGTTTCGGATATATGTATCGTTCCCAGCCGGCTCCCAAAGACTTCTCAGGAGTGCTGCCTGTATAATCGTACCATTGCTGGCTGAAAAAATCAA
>DATILZ010000565.1:0-3481 GCA_035475995.1 Hanamia sp.
AGATCATTACCAGGCGGATGTGGTTCGGCCAATGGCTACACTTTCAGGCGGCGAAAGTTTTTTGGTAAGTCTTTCTTTGGCTTTAGGATTATCTGACCTTGCGGGCCGCAAAGTGCAGATACGTTCTTTATTTATTGATGAAGGATTCGGAACTCTTGATGCCGACACTTTGGATATTGCCATCACAGCTCTTGAAAACCTCGAGGCCACCGGTAAAATGATCGGAATTATTTCACATGTCGAAGCGCTGAAAGACAGGATTGGCGTACAAATAGAAATAAGGAAGGAAGCCGGTGGCTATAGCAGGATCAGGTTGAAAAGCTATGGAAAGTTTGTTAACACTTAATCAAACTCTCTTAGTGCTTGCACGATCTGATTAATTACCCGCAGGTATTCGTCTTTTGTTTCCTGTGTAATTTCTGTTACTATTTCATGATTTAATAATTGCAATGCGCTTGTCAGTGCAGTTTTTATTTTGTTTGTATCCATGTTTGTATCCATGTTTGTTCAATTAATTTTAATAAATAAAAATCAGAGAATTGTTTTAAAAATCCTAAACAATCTAAACCACTCTAACCTTCCTCACAACATTGCAATCATTTCTTCTGCATTCTTTGTTGCATTACCACCAATATCATTATTGAAATAGATAAATGCGTTTTTAATTTTTACAGATGATTTAATAGTTTTCACCATTTTTTTCAAATAAGCCAATGAGTAAGGAGAACTGTATAACTGAGGTACACCATGCATCCTGTAATAAAGCATGGGTGTATTTTCCACAATGGTTTCCGGCAAATCCGGATGACTCATGCCAGAAAAAGTGATGTTATTTTCACCAAGAATTTTATACACATCCTTATTCCACCAACTGCTGTTTCTAAATTCCACCACATTCGGAAACCTGGGATTCAGATTGTTTATTATTTTATCAAGCCGATCAGTTGTGTAATCAAAACGCGGTGGAAACTGAAATAAAACACAACCTGTTTTCTCTTTCAATCCTTCAGAAACCCTTTCATAAAAATCAGTGAGCAATTGCTCACATTCATTCATTCTTTTATAATGAGTTACCAGCCGCGGCGCCTTTACTGAGAAAGTAAAATTCGGGCTACTTCTTTGATACCAGCTTTTAAAAACAGCTAATTCAGGAAACCTGTAAAAAGTTACATTCAATTCCAGCGTATTAAAATGCTGTGAATAATATTCAAACCATAATCTTTGAGGAACACCTTTAGGATAAAAAATTTCTTTCCAATGTTTGTAATAAAATCCCGAGCATCCAATGTGCCATTGTATCATTTTGTTGAAATCTCAAATAATATGCCGTTGTAAAGCGGAAGGCTAAAGGCTGGAGGCTAAAAGCGTAATGTTTGTACAGCTTCGCTTCTTCATTCATGTTTGGCTTTTTGCATTAGGCTTGCTGCTTTTCGCATTCGGCTTTCCGCTTTTCGCATTTAGCGTTCTGCTTTCAGCTTTTCTGCATTCAGCGTTCCGCATTCAGCATTACAAACATGGCAATTGCGGCAGCAGCCATACCTAAAAAAGTGAGCCATAAAATAATTTTTGAAAGCAAACCACTTTTATATTGCCCCATAATTTTGTCATTGACAGAGATTCTGATAATCAAAAAAATGAGTGGAACAGCCGCTACCCCATTTAAAACCGCAGAATAAACCAATGCCTTTACAGGATTAATTCCAACAAAATTGATGATCAAACCGATGATCGTTGCAATAGTGATAACACCATAAAAACCGTGAGCTCTTTTTAGTTTTAAATTCAATCCTGATTTCCAGTTTACCGCTTCGGAAACTGCATAAGCAGCAGAACCCGAAAGAATGGGAACGGCTAAAAATCCAAGTCCGATGATGCCGATTGAAAAAATTAATTTAGATAAATATCCTGCATGCGGAAAAGAATCCACGAGTGGTTCAAGCGCTTTAGCCGCATCCGCAGCCGTTTTAATGTCAGTTATACCACTGTTGTGCAAGACAGTTCCGGCAACAACCAAAATACTCCAGGTAGTAATTTCAGAAATGATCATGCCGGCATTATTGTCTAAGCGCATTGTCCGGATATTACTTTGCCTGATAGATGGCAAGCCATGTTTCATCCATCTCTTTTCTTTCACTTCTTCTACTTCCTGTGAGGTTTCCCAAAAAAACATATAAGGAGAAATGGTGGTGCCTAATACACCGGTAATGATAAAAAAGAATGCAAAATTAAATTCAATATGAGGGATAAAAGTGGCTTTGATCACGGTAAGCCATGGCATTTTTACAATAAAAACGGTAACAGGATAGGCAAGTAAAGATAGCGCCAGCCATTTTAAGATCTTCGCATATACTTTGTAAGTGGTAAATATTTCAAGGATGAGAATACTAGCGGTAAAAAGCAAAGTCCAAACCACAAAAGGAATAGGAATTATTAATTTAGCAGCTGCAGCCATAGCTCCAATATCCGCCCCGATGTTGATAATGTTTGCAATTACCACAAGAAAAACTACCAGATATAATACAAAGCGATTGTAATTTTCTTTTACAATTGCTGCAATGCCTTTACCGGTTACCATTCCAATTCTTGCGCACGCTTCCTGCACCGCCATCATAAAAGGCAACATATAAAAGGCCGTCCACAACTGCCCATAACCAAACTGGGCGCCTGTTTGAGAATAAGTAGCAATGCCCGATGGATCATCATCAGCAGCGCCGGTGGTAAGCCCGGGACCAAGTATTGATAAAAATTTTAAGAACTTATTTCGCCTGACGGGAGCTTTTTTTCGCTGGGTCATTTTTTGCAATTGAAAATGTAAGTTAGTTAAATAGCTTAGTTTTTTATGACTATTTGCCTGCAAGCAAAAGAATAAATATTTTTTTAAAAATATATAAAGTTGGCAGGTGTTCAACAAACAAATAAATAACATCAATTTGTATTCTTACCAATTGAATTAATCCGGCATAACTAACATATTAAAAAGAAAGTTCTATCTTTGCAAGCTCATTAATGCGAATGAATCGAAGCATTTATATAAGAAACTCTTTCGCCATTATTTTACTGGCAATTTTTGCATTGAGCAATACGCCAACCAAATATTTACACAAGCTATTTGCCAACCATACAGATTTTGTAAGCAAAACCTTAACTGATTCAAATAGCCCACAGCTGAATGTTACAGGCATTAATTGCCATTGCGAAACTAATGTGGTAATAGCGCCTTATACGATTCAAAGTTCTGTTATTATCAATCCTGTTTCTCCGGATTTTACCGAATTTTCGCTTGCCGGAGTTTATAAAATCATTTTTTCTACATCTGTTTCCTTTGGATTAAGAGGGCCGCCATCTGTCGTATAGACTGCCATTCTTTTTCAATTCCATCTAATAAAATAAAAGACATTTCCTTTTATTTTTCAAACATTCAATTCATTTTAATTCAAACATTTAATTCATTTTAAAAATGAATTGCCTCTTAAAATTTCAA
>DATILZ010000566.1:0-4263 GCA_035475995.1 Hanamia sp.
AAGAATTGTTGTTTGAATGAGCGAGGAATTACACGAATCAAGACATCTTTTTTATCAGCAAAGAAAGAAATTAAGTACGATTTTGTTTTTCTCTGCTTCTCCAAATAATTTTACCTTTGATTTTAATCATATAAATATGTCAGATTCATTAATAGACAGAATTACAATTAATCCGCAAGTAGCTCATGGCAAACCTACAATCCGCAATAAACGTTATACTGTTGAAGGATTGCTTGAATATCTTGCTGGGGGTGATTCAGTAGAAGATTTACTAAAAGAATTTCCCGATTTGGAGAAAGAAGATTTTCAGGCGTGTCTTCAATATGGTTTGCTCAACATGAAACAAAAATATACCGAAATTAATGCCGCATGAAATTTTTGATTGATGCACAATTACCGCGTTCGTTAAAACGATTGTTTATTAGCAAAGGCTATGATTGTATCCATACTTTAGATCTTGTTATGCAAAACGATACACCTGATACCGTTATCAATAATATTTGGTTAAGCGAACAAAGGATTGTCAGTACAAAAGATGGCGATTTTTTAGATAGCTTTATTCTAAAACATGGGCACTATAAACTTATCTTAGTAAAATCAGGTAACTGTTCTAAAAATGACTTACTTAAATTCTTTGAAGAAAAATTTGATGAAATAATTGGAAAAATCAAAGTTGAACAAATGATCTTATTGGCAAAGGTTTGAATCGCAGTGTATTTATTTGTTTACTGTAATCTACTTACTGATTTGCATTGTTATAAAATAAAATGACAACCAAATAAAATGAAAAGAATTGTTTTTATAACCGGCGCTACTTCAGGAATTGGAAAAGCATGTGCGGAAAAATTTGCTGCAAATGGCGATGATCTTATCATCAACGGAAGAAGAAAAGAAAGGTTGGATGATTTAAAAAAAGAACTGGAAGAAAAATATAAAACAGAAGTTTTGTGTGCGGCTTTTGATGTGCAAAAAAAAGAAGAAGTCTTTGAAACGATTAATGGCTTTGCGGAAAAATGGAAAGCAATAGATATCCTGATCAATAGCGCAGGCCTGGCGTTGGGACGCGATCTTTTTGATGAAGCAAATATCATTGACTGGGAAACGATGATACAAACAAACATCAACGGTTTATTGTATGTAAGTAAAGCGGTGATTCCGTTTATGATAAATAAAACTGAAGGCCATATCATCAATCTTGGCTCTACTGCCGGAGATGTTGTATATGAAAGGGGAAATGTTTATTGCGCTACCAAAAGCGCTGTAGAAGCTATTAATGAAGCAATGCGAATTGATTTGCTGCAACATCATATTAAAGTAACCAATGTAAAACCTGGCGCAGTGGAAACAGAATTTTCGCTGGTAAGATTTAAAGGTGATGAAGAAAAAGCAGAACAGGTTTATGAAGGTTTTGTGCCGTTGACCGCTGCAGATGTTGCCAATACCATTTTTTATTGTGCTTCTTTGCCTCCAAATGTTTGTATCAATGAACTCCAAATTACCTGCATTGCCCAGGCGAATGGCATTTATTCTTATAAAAAATAAAATATTTTTATTTTCAACATATAAAAAAGCCCCTCAAATCTGAAGGGCTTTCTTTTTTATTTAAAATATTATTTTAAGACTTTGACGTTACGTCTTTCTTTTCTTTTAGCTTTTTTGCACTGTCTTTATTAGTTTTTAAAGCGGCAAAAGCAGCAGGAGTTAATACTTCACCGGTAAGTTTTACAAATTTTACATCGTCTGCACCGGCAAATTTTACAGTAAGGGTTTTATCAATTGGTCCTACTACAGCAGCATTATAGGTTGCGCTTATGGTGCCTGTTTTACCTGGGGCAATTGGAGCTTTTGTATAATCGGAAACAGTACAACCGCAAGATGGTGTTGCCTGTTCGATGATCAATGGTTCTGTGCCAATGTTGGTCACTACTATTGTAGCCGTAGGAGGTACGTTTTGTTTTACTTTTCCAAAATCATAAGTCGTTACATTCAATTTCGCGATGTCATCTGCTTTTTTTTGGGCAAATAAGGAAGTAGATGACAACAAGAGTGCGGCAAATAAGAATTTTTTCATGATGGGTTTAAATTTTTATGGTTCGATTTTTAAGGTGTTTAAAGAAGTGTTTTCAGGAGCGGATGTAACAGGAGTTTTCCACACATCCCCTTTGATAATGATTTGTTTTGTTTCAGTTCCATTATAGCTAATAGAAACGGTTTTATTAAAAGGCCCTTCGGCTGCAGCATTATAACCTACTTTTATGGTTGCAGTTGCACCGGGAGCAATGGTGTCTTTATTCCATTCTGGCGTAGTGCATCCACAACTGGCCTGCACATTTTCGAGTGAAAAAGGCTTATCGCCGGTATTGGTGAATTCGAAAACATGAGTGACAGGTTTTCCTTGCGGAATCTTCCCAAAATCAAATTCTGATTCTTTTAAAGTGAGATTTTCTTTGGATGCAGGGGAAGATAATTCTGCCACATTTGTAATACTTTTATTCTTTTTGTTTACTTTAGTAACGTTTGTTTGGGCAAAGGCGGGCAAGGCAAACAGGATAAAGCAAATAAAAGTAAAATTTTTTTTCATTTTAGTTGTTTAAAATGATTTCAAAGATACTAAAACGCATTATATGGTTGCAAATTGTGGAAGCCTTTTCAGTTTTTTAACATTCATCACTCATAATTAATATTTTTGCCGGTATGGAGACCAATGAAATCAGTGAAGAAAACCTTTTGGAAAACCTTTCATTTGAAAAATTCAGGGAGGAAGTTTTAAAAGATTATAAAGTGGTATGCGAAAGCCGGGAAACGAGTTTACTGAGCCGGAAAGAAGTTCTTACCGGCAAAGCAAAATTTGGAATTTTCGGCGATGGAAAAGAAGTGGCACAGGTGGCGATGGCAAAATTTTTTATGCCGGGAGATTTTAGGGCAGGATATTACCGCGACCAGACTTTTATGTTCGCCAGCGGCCTTGCTACTGTTGAACAATTTTTTGCACAACTCTATGCTGATCCCGATATCAGGAATGATCCTTTCAGTGCAGGACGCCAGATGAATTCTCACTTTGCTACAAAATTTGTGGATGAAAATGGCAATTGGCTGGATTTGGCTCATAAAAAAAATGTTTCTTCTGATATAGCGCCAACATCCGGACAAATGCCCCGTGCATTGGGACTTGCTTTTGCTTCAAAAGTTTTCAGGGAAGTAGAAGCACTGCATGAATACGATAACCTAAGCGATAATGGAAATGAAATTTGTTTTTGTACGATCGGTGATTCTTCCACATCCGAAGGCCACTTTTGGGAAGCTATGAATGCCGCTGGAGTGTTGCAAATTCCGCTGGCGGTTTTTGTGTGGGACGATGGTTATGGGATTTCGGTTCCCAAAAAATACCAGACTACCAAATCTTCTATTTCAAAAGCGTTGAGCGGTTTGCAAAAAAAAGAAGATACCAATGGAATAAATATCTACAAACTGAAGGGATGGGATTATGCCGGTATGTGTGAAATATTAGACGGCGCTATTAAACACATGCGTGAAAGTCACACTCCTGCTTTATTTCACGTAGAAGAACTTACGCAGCCACAAGGCCACTCCACTTCTGGCAGCCATGAACGGTATAAAAGTCCTGCGAGGCTTGCCTGGGAAAAGGAATGGGATGGGAAAAAACAAATGCGCGAGTGGATTCTTGAAAATTCACTTGCAGATGAAAATGAATTAAATGATATTGAGGATAATGCAAAACGTTTTGTAAAGCAAAGCCGTCAGAATGCATGGGATAAATACATCAATCCAATCAAGCAGCAGGTAAATGAAACGGTTACTCTTTTGCAAAAAATTTCTTCAAATAAAACAGAAATAGAAAAACTGATTAAAGACCTGTCGTCCTTACGTGAGCCGGTTCGCAGGGATGTGATGAAAACTTTAGCTCAGGCAATTAATATGTCTTTCCCTACAGATGATATACAGGATGTAAAAGATTATTATGAAAAATTAATCAGGGAAAATAAAGAACTGTTCGACAGCGATCTGTACAATGAAGGGCCAAAGTCAGCTTTGAAAGTTGCTCCGGTACCGGTTCAATATAATCCTGATATAGAAATGGTGAATGGTTTTGAAATATTGAATAGATATTTTGACGAACTGTTTGCCGTGAATAATAAAGTCATTGCTTTTGGTGAAGACCTGGGCCATATTGGCGATGTAAATCAGGGCTTCAGCGGTCTGCAGGAAAAGTATGGAGAAGAAAGAATTTTTGATACGGGTATT
>DATILZ010000567.1:0-3186 GCA_035475995.1 Hanamia sp.
TTTAAAAACAGATGGGATAGGTGTGGAATATTTAAAAATGGTAGCTGGAGGCTCAGCTAAACCAGCATCCATCGAAACCGTGATGGCCAAAGAACATTACATTTTCCAGGAAGGACCACAGGTTTTTAAATTTGCTGTAAAAGGGATGGCAGATGTATCTTATGAATTATTGGAAAGAAATCAATTAACCGGCAATGACATTGCATGGCTGGTACCTCACCAGGCCAATAAAAGAATTATTGATGCTACCGCAAACAGGATGGGCCTTACAATGGATAAAGTAATGATCAATATTCAACGTTACGGAAACACCACTTCGGCTACGATTCCTTTATGTTTATGGGAGTGGGAAAAACAATTACATAAAGGCGATTTAATTGTTCTTGCTGCTTTTGGTGGTGGATTTACCTGGGGCGCTACGTTGGTAAAATGGGCGTATGATACCGAGTGATTTTGTAAACATTATTTCAACCATTTTATAATGTAAAAACAAATTTAGTTGCCCGCAATATTATTTGCCAAGACATTTGATTTTTTATTTGAATTTGTGAAATGGAAATGCAGACAAACAAATATCCTCCTTTTCAATTTTATTTCAGACAAAAGCTTATTCTCCCATTCCTTTCAAAACATCTTTTAATGCCTGCACATTATCTGAAGTGTTTTCGCTGCCCCCAAATATAGTTTTAGCATCATCATCATTTCCATAAAAAGATTCGTTCGCTTTTGCATCTACTGAAATTGCAGAGCCGCTGAGGCTGATTCCGGCAAATAATCCTTTGCTCCTGGAATAGGAATACACTTCTGCCTCCATCTTATAATCTGTACTGGCAGTGGAATTGCGGCCAACAGGTCCGGCAGTTACAGAAATATCGCCACCCAATGTAAAACTACCTTTGCCAATATCCTCCAACGTTTCGCGGTTTTTAAAAATTAAAACCAAATCTACAGATTGAATACCGGCCTGGAAACCAACACTGCCACCGGTTATTGTTACAAACACCGGATCGCTCCAGCTACCATCTTCCAGTTTTACCATTGCAATTCCCTTTCCTCTTTTTCCTGCCAAAACGAAGCCCGCATTTATCAATTTCGGCACAACAATAATTCCCTGTGTTACTTTCAAAAGTTCCTGCGGAATGCTTTCTTTCATTTCGCTAAAATCTTTTAAAACTTTTGTAGCGGCTTCTATTTTATCATCTTGTTTGTCCTGGCTTTTTGCTGTTGTAAAAGCAAAACTTAAAACAAGCAGCGGAAAAAATATTTTTGAGATTTTCATAAAAGGCTTTTATTTTTTTGAATAACTTTTAATCGCATCGTACAAGATTAATGCCTTTCTGAAATGAAATTCACTTTACAATTTTTTTTATACTTTTTTTAGGAGAGATTTTTTATCCCTGTTTTTTGTAAAAATAAAAAGTGAATACCGGGTTAAGATATTCACTCTAACTTTAAACTTACAACTATGAGGAAAAAGATTTTTTTAAACGCCCATGTATTCCCGCAAAAGATTAGAACCTGTAAATGTTTTTAATTTTCCCAGCGCTTTATCTTTTATCTGCCTCACTCTTTCCCGGGTAAGGCCATATTTTAGTCCCAGCTCTTCCAGGCTTACCGGCTCATCCACACCGATTCCATAAAAACAACAGATCACTTCTCTTTCACGAGCAGAAAGCGATGTAAGAGAACGTTGAATTTCCTGGCGCAATGAATCGTTGAACATAATTTGTTTGTCCGCACTTTCTGCATTCCCATTTACCAAAACATCCATCAGGGTATTTTCTTCTCCATCGCTCAGCGGCGAATCCATGCTTACATGCCTCGTTGCCATTCTCATCGTTGCAGATACTTCTTCAATATCTATATTCAATACTTCTGCAATTTCTTCGGCTGTAGGCGCACGTTCAAATTCCTGTTCCAATTGAGAATAAGTGCGGCCAATGCGATTGGTAAGTCCAACTTTGTTTAATGGCAATCTTACAATTCTTGATTGTTCGGCAATGGCCTGCATAATACTTTGACGTATCCACCAAACGCCATAAGAAATAAATTTGAATCCACGGGTTTCATCAAAACGTTGGGCAGCTTTTATCAATCCAAGGTTTCCTTCATTGATAAGATCAGGAAGCGTTAATCCCTGGTTTTGATATTGCTTTGCAACAGAAACCACAAAACGCAAATTGGCTTTGGTAAGTTTATCCAGTGCTTTCTGATCACCTTGTTTTATCAGCGTTGCCAATCTTACTTCTTCTTCCGGGCTGATCATTTCTACTCTGCCTATTTCCTGTAAATATTTTTCAAGGCTCTCACTTTCACGATTGGTAATAGATTTTGAAATCTTTAATGAACGCATACTCATGATTTTATTTAGTAGGCAAAAGAGAAATTTTTCTGTTTACGATTATTTTATAACAAACGAAAATTTGTTATTTTAAGTATGTGTCAAAAAAAATATTATTTGTTTTTGTTACCTGAAATAAATTTTTCAGTATAAAATAGTGTTTAAAAAAAATAAATTACCAAAAAAAAAGATAAATATGTCTTGTGGGTTAATTTATTTTCTATTATTGCAGATAATGACTTTATCAATTTATAAGATGAGTAAGAAAATAAAATATACTGTTGAATACCCGGTGAGATGTTCTCCTGCGATATTATATGAATTCCTTTCTACTTCTTCCGGCTTGCAGGAATGGTTTGCCGACAAAGTAGAAGACGAATCCGGCGTTTTTAGATTTTCATGGTCAGGCGCTGCAGAAGAGGCGCAGGTTGTTGAAATGGAAGAAAATAAATTAATAAAATTTCATTGGACAGATTCTCCGAAAGATGAATATTTTCAATTCACTATCGACCGGTCAGAAGTTACGAGCCAAACGATCCTCGTAATTACAGATTTTGCTGAAAAAAAAGATATTAAAGACCAGAGCCAGCTTTGGGAAACACAGGTGAAGGAATTGTTTCATCGTTTGGGCAGCTAAATTTTTTCAAAGGCTTTTTAATATTTAAAAGGCTTTTAATTTGCCGGCTATTCTGTGGCTGATCATTTTAATTGTTCCACTGGTTTGTCATCCTTCAGGAAATTCTCATACATCACTTTATTAAGCCGAATTGTGGAAATACAAGAATTGTAAAAAATTCTTGCTGAAAATGCTACACAAATCGGCTTCTCAGATTTTAGATTCAATA
>DATILZ010000568.1:0-7781 GCA_035475995.1 Hanamia sp.
GAAGGGATCTTTTTACGTGGCTTTTCAAATAGTTCTTCATGGCCCAAAAGCATGCCCCAGGGTTGCATCGATTCGATCCGGTCGAAAATAATTTTAGCAATGGCAATGACCGGGATCGATAAAAACATCCCCGGAATACCCCAAAGCTGCTCTCCTACTACAACTCCAATCAGTGTTATGAATGCATTGATCTTTACTTTGGAACCAACTATTACCGGCAAAAGAATGTTGCTATCAATGAGGTGCATGGCAATAACGGTGATGATCACAAGTAAAATAATGCTGCCTGTGGCCCCGGTTGCAAAAGTGATAATAATATTTATCAGAAGGGCTGTATAAATACCAATGTATGGAATGATATTAAACAAGCCGGTGATTAGCCCAAGCAGGATCGCGTATTTTATTCCCAATATTAAAAATACCACACAGCAAACAGAAGCAACGATCAGCATTTCTAAAAGCAATCCCAGTATGTATTTCCTGATAATGAATTGGATCTGCTCTGTGATGTCTAAGACAACGCTGCTGTTTTCTTCTCTGAAAGCGCGGATAATAAATTGTAAAAAAAGACGCCTGTAAAACAACAGGAAAAAAGTATCGATGAGGATAAAAATAATAAAAAGCAAAAGGGAAGATAGCGACAAAACGGTGGCACCGATCATAGAGGTAGAATGAGAAGCGATACTATTGGCTGTGGAATCTATGTAGGCCATTTGCCGTGCCAGATCCACATGGAATTTCAGCGATATCCATTGCTGGATGTTATGAAGCGACTGGGTAAGCTGCGCCTTAAACACAGGCCAGTCCTGCGTTACACTGGTAAGCTCGGAGCCAATCACATATAATAAAAGCGAAAGCGCAACCAATAAAATAACAACCGATAATGCCGAAGCCGCCCCACGGTGAAATTTCATTTTTATTTCAAAGAACCTGCACAGCGGTAAAAGAAGGATGGCAAAAAGAAACCCGAAAACCAGCGGGCACAGTATTTCCTTTCCGATTACGGTTAAGTAACCTAAAGAAAGGATTCCAACCATTACCAGGGCAAGCTTTAAATAAAAAGGGGGCGTATTTACTTTAAAGAAATTCATCCGGAAATTTTAAAATCTAAATGTAAAGAAAAATAATTCCTTTTTTCATAAAGTATTTTATTGGATGCATTTCAATTTGTGGCGCCGCCTTGAAGCTTTCCAACCTTTTGAATTACGTTTTTTAACTTGACATAAAGTGATTAAGGTGGCAACCTTTGCGACATATTGAAATGTGCACATTCTATTATATCACCGCAATTACTAATCCTGGTATTTGTTCATTTGCTGACAAAGGTTATTGTATATCCGCCACTGTCAGTTGGAAAACCAGGTATGAATTAGCCGGAATTACAACCTTGCCTGTATTAGGATCCTGAACATCTTTAGAGCCATAAGCCAATGATGGCGGGACGTATAAACTCATATTACCGCCTTTGCCGATCAAAGGAATCGCTTTTTGCCATGCAGGAATTACCTGAAAAAGCTGAAAGATGAGCGGATTGCCAGTCGCGGATGAATCGAAACCATTTCCATTAAAAAAACCACCGCGATAAAAAGCGGCAACGGTTGTACAAAGGCTTGTGTCGGCATTACCGGTTCCGGGTTGATTAATAGTATAATAAAAACCGGAAGAATCTTTAGTGGCTACAATTCCATGAGCAGTGAGCGAATCCTTCAATGCCAGTTGCTCTGATAAAGGCGCAACAAGTGAAGACTGGAAATAAGGGCAGGCAGTATTCGCAGACGTTTGATTTTTTTTGCAACTTGCGGCAACTAATAATAAAACAACCAA
Organism: Hanamia sp.; assembly: GCA_035475995.1. Classification (GTDB taxonomy): domain Bacteria; phylum Bacteroidota; class Bacteroidia; order Chitinophagales; family Chitinophagaceae; genus Ginsengibacter. The sequence continues at coordinate 1,825 of DATILZ010000568.1, forward strand.
TGGGAGGGTAAATGATCTTTTCATAATAAATTTTGAGGGGTACGAAGATTGACAAACTTTCATTTGGAATTTTTACATTTGAAATAAATTGGTAAGGCATGCAACCTTCAACCATTTTAAGTCTGCAAATAAAGAATATAAAATTTACAAATCTTTAGCTTGTTCTTTATTCTGTTTAAATTTTAACTCTTCATAAATTTGCTCATTGCGATCCCACTTGAACTGCATGCTGAAAAGCGTATAAAAAACGGCGATGCCAATAACGGTTAATATGATCAGAGTGATCAAAGACGGTGAAATATAAACCATGTTTTTGTACCAGTCGTGGAAGATGACCGCAATGAGAATGGGAAGCGCAAAGACAAGCCCCCATGGTGATCCATATAAAAATCTTCTCCAGATGTTCTTCTCTTTTTCACGGTTTTTTTCCCAGTAGATAATAAATGATTCTTCTTCTTTTGTAAGCATGTCACAAAGGTAGCATCTAAATAAGAATAAAAATTCCACAACCGGATTTTTTGCTTCCTTTTTTTGGAATTCACTTAATAAAATGTAGGTTTGCGATACTAAAACCTCCACGTGAAAATCGAACAAGTACTTGTACATTATTTATTAAAAAACAAAAAACTAACCTTACAGGGCATCGGAACTTTTGAACTCGATGCTTCGCTCCCTGATTCTGCTGACCCGGATAGACCGATCATCTTACCGGAGAATTCCGTTACCTTTTATTACGACCCCAAAGTAACAGAGGATGAAGGCCTGGTTGATTTTATTGTAGAACATACCAATAAAATAAAACCCCTGGCCGCTTCCGATCTTGATTCATTTCTTTCGCTGGGCAGACAATTTCTGAATATCGGAAAACCTTTTACTCTTCCAAATATTGGTACACTTGAAAAATTAAATTCAGGAGTTTTAGCGTTTAAGCCGGGGCAATTGATTGCACAAAAAATTGAACCGAATAAAGTAAGAAATGAGGAAACTAATGGAGAGGCGCCTGAAGAAAGTTTATTTAATGATTATCAAAAAGACCGGAAATCAAAAAATGGAGCAAAGGCAATTTTCGTCCTGCTGATCCTGATCATTCTTGGTTTTATCGGATGGGCAGTGTGGCATTATGGATTTAATCAAAAAAATGAGCCGGATACGCTTACCACAACAGAACCGGTAGTTCCTATCCATGATTCTGCTTACAGAGCTGATTCTGCAATTATTGCAAACGCAGCAACGGACAGCATTAAAAGAGCCTCTGATTCTGTGAACTTTCTGATCGTTATCAGCCGGTATAAAAATCTTTCAGCCGCTGAATGGAAAGTAAAAACGGTAAAGAAAAATCTTCCCGATGCTCAGATTTACACCACTGATTCTGTTGTTTATAAAGTAGTGCAGCCGTTTAAATTACCTCTTTCGGATACAACCAGAATTTTAGACTCGATGAAAGTAATTTATCCGAAGGCTTTGGTGCAATTGAAATGATCGTATAAAAACCAGGAAGGTTTATTGAGCAATCATCAGGAAAAAAAGTTTTCGCAAAAATCTTCCTGTTTATGGCGCTTCTACAGTTTTTTCCTGGGCCAGATCTGCTTCATCATCGGTTGTTTTCAAATCCCGGTCAATAGAATATAAACTGGAGCCTGAAGCCTTTTCGCCACCGGCAATTTTCAATTTATCGAGCATATTCATTATCAGCGTTTCTTCTTCTGTTTGCTCTTTTACAAACCATTGCAAAAAATTCCAGGTGGCCCAATCGCCCTCATCAAAACTCTGTTTTACAATTTTATAAATGGATTCAGTATTATCCACTTCCTGTTTGAAAGCTTTTTGAAATGCATCATAAACACTGGTAGGATTTTCGCCAGGATCAGGAATGGCGGTGATCTTTACAGAAGCGCCGCGCTCCAGGATGTATTCCAGGAATTTCATCATATGGTTGCGCTCTTCATTGGCATGGCGGAATAAAAAATTGGCTACGCCCTCAAACCCCTGCGCATTTAACCAGCTCGCATAGGCTAAATAAATTTGAGCAGCATGCGCTTCTTTTGTCATCTGGTCATTAAGGGCTTTACAAATACTTTCACTTAAACGGTTTGTGTTCATCTTTGAATAATTAATATTTAAAAAAGGGAAAGCAAACGATATGTGCTTTTAGAATCTTTTTGTTCACAAAAAAGATTCCAACTTAATGATTCATAAATCAAAACACGGGTAAAGCGTTACAAGAAAAGAAAGTCCTAAAAAAACAAGGGAGCATGGGTAAAAAATTACCCTTAAAAAGGAAAAAAATTATGAAAATGAAAATTAAAGATTGATGGCAACAAAAAATAACAGCACTAAAATTTCAAAGAGGGTAACCAGGATAATGCCTCTGTAAGCCATTCTTTCGTCGCTTGTTTCTTTCATTTTGGAAGGTTTATTTTGTTTAAATATGCGGCAAAAATAAAATTAAAAAGTTTAAAACAAAAAAAGAAAACTGGAAATCAGAAAATAAACGTGCTTTGTAATTCATTAAGCTATTGTCAAAGTCGGCTCCTGCAGCGTATAAATGCATTGGCAGAAAAAAGCTTATTGAATGATAATAATAACAAGTAAAAAACGAACGTACAACGTAGGCGTCATTTAGCAAACAACTTTCAAATTGACAATACTTGAAATCAGAATTAAAATATATAGAGCTTAAAACAGGATATACAAGCAATGGCCCGGCCTGGATTGGGAAAGTAGAAGTTTCTAAGTCTGGTAAGACAGTATATTTTAACGGGCATGCACTAAAAGGAAATGGACATGGTGCTTGTTCGGACATTGAGACACATGCTGTTTATTGGATTTCAGGAATAAAGAAGAACGGACAGGACAGGCATTGGTCCGGGCACGGAAAGATTATGATTGACAAGAATGTCGTTGCAGAGTATTTGAATTTGGTAGAGTTTGATATACTTGACCCGAAAAAATATGAACTCGTCGACATAGTTGTTACAGACAAGAAAAAGTTTACGGAGATTGAGAATAGTAAAATTGACACTCCAAGACCGAACTCCATGGAGCAGTAAAATATTTGTAGTGGCGGGACTTTTAAAATGCCGAAAACTAAAATTTAAAAAATTACTTTGAACTAATTATTAATTCACCACTTTCTAAACCTTCACCTTCAGCCTTTAATTTTATAATTCCAGCTTTGCCTTTTGGCTGCACAATAACCAGGCATTTACCTTCAAACGTTTTGTGTTGCGGCTGCTGAAAACTTTCCATATCTGAAGGATTCGCATTTGCTGTGGCAATAATTTTTCCTGCCCCTTCTATCCGGAAATGCAAGGGCATTACTGCATTTGGAACAATATGGCCTTTATCATCCACAATTTCGGCAGTAACATAACTGAGATCATTTTGATCAGCATGAATATGGTTTCGATCTGCAGTAAGCCTCACTTTTGCAGGCTTTCCTGCTGTTTGTAGTGTTAATGAATCAACCGCCACTCCATCCTGAAAAGCAATCGCTTCAAGAACTCCCGGTTCATAAGAAATGTTGAAGGTTGCTGTAAGTTTGGTTGCTTCTGAAACATTTTGTTCGCCAATCGTTTTACCATTTAGCAACAAGCGAACAGTAGAATATGAAGTGTACACGTGCACCTGCATTTTTTTGCCTTCATCACCGGGAAAAGTAAAAGAATGAAGTTCACCAGGCCAGCCCCATGCGCTTACCGCTTCTGTATGACCGGCAGGAACAGGCTTATGGACGAGCATTTCCATTTTACTAATGCCCCAAACTACATCGCGGTAATACGATTGAGGCTTTTTACCACCAATTAAATCAATATCACCACACCAGGAATTAAACCATGGAAATGTTTGTAATTGAAAACCTTGTGTACTGTCAGACGATGTATGGCCAATCCCTGTTTCACCAAGATAATCCATAGCGGTCCATACAAAATCGCCAATCACATAAGGATGTTCTTTTACCTGCTGCCAGTTTTCAAAAGCTTCTAACGGAAAACTTTCTGTACCCATCATCACACGCTCAGGATATTTATTATGGTCAGATTCATACATTTTCCAGAGGTAATTATATCCGCCAACATCAAGCAGTTTGAATGCTGCAGCGGTAGTATCCCATTTATAACCAGGATGATCCCAGAAGTGGCAAATAGCCTCTGTAACCGGACGTGTATGATCAAAAGATTTTACTTCATCCCGTAATTTTTTTGCAATACCCAGCCCTGACGAATCCGCCCTTTCATTGATTTCGTTACCAATGCTCCAGAAAACGACTGCCGGATGATTGCGATCCCGCTGGACCATAGCGGCAATATCTTTTTGCCACGAAGTATCAAAATACAAATGGTAATCCTGCGGATTTTTTGGCCTCTCCCACTGGTCAAAAGCCTCATCAATAACAATTAGACCGATACTGTCGCACGCATCCAGGAATTGTTGAGAAGGAGGATTGTGGCTGGTACGTACCGCATTAAAACCAAATGATTTCAAAAGACGCACTTTTCTTATCTCTGCAGCATCAATCGTGGTGGAACCAAGTGGGCCATTATCATGATGTACACAACCGCCGCGTAGTAAAATTCGTTTGCCATTCAGGAGAAATCCTTTGTCAGCAGAAATATCGATAGAACGGATGCCAAAATTATTCGTTACCCGGTCAATGACCTTATTATTTACAACAAGCTCTGAAACGGCATGATATAAATAAGGAGCACCAGGAGACCAAAGATGTGGTGCACTTATTTGAAAAGCTTGCTCCGCTTTATTTACTGTTGCAGTTGAAGAAGAATTTGTGCCACTAACCACCATTTCATTTTTTCTTTCAGCAATCTTCTTATTTGATCCATCAAAAATGGTGGTATGAAGGATTACCTTTTTATCAATATTCTCTTCATTCACAAGATCTGATTTTATGCTGACTGTTGCAGCTTTATCACTTACTCCAGGAGTAGTAATGTAAACGCCCCATTGACCTAAATGCAACTTAGGGGTAACCGTTAGCCATACATGCCTGTAAATGCCTGAACCACTGTACCAGCGGCTGTTTTTCCCTTCATTACTTACACGCACTGCAACAACATTTTCCTGATTATTGTTTTTCAGATAAGGAGTGATATCATAACTAAACGGTGTATATCCATAAGGATGATTACCGAGGTGATGGCCGTTGATGTAAACATCACTGTTCATATATACGCCATCAAAATAAATCACTACTTTTTTGTTCGCGGTATTGTTTTCGATAAAATGTTTCCGGTACCAACTGGTTCCGCCAACAGTGTAACCGGTGGCAGTAGCACCCACACTTTTTGCAGAAAAAGGGCCGATAACAGAATCAGACTGATTGGGAAGATCTTCGATACTCCAGTCATGTGGAAGATCAATCGTGCGCCAGTTTTGATCATTCAAATTTTCATTTTCACCGTTAATAACATCCCCCCGATAAAATTTCCATGAGGCATCAAACAGCCGGTGAACCCGCTGCGAATTTGCATTGATAAAAGTAAAAATCATAAGCGGAAAGAGAAAGACCAGTTTTTTCATATCAATCGTTTGTATATCAAAAATAATGTTTTAGTTTTTGGAAATACCACTTACTTTACGCCACCGATTATCACGTTATTTTTCTTGCATTATAAAAAGAAGAGTGAGCAGACATAAAAGGATCAGAGTTCCGCTGATAATTATGCCATGGAGAGGAATGGCTTTGCCCCTAAGCCCAACAATTAATAATTGTGAAAGTCCAATCACAAAATTCAAAATCTGACTTTTATTCTCTGTAAACCAATTAATATATAACAGTTTATTTTATTCCATTGAGACATTTCTATTATTTTATTTTAGCCTTCATAAATGATGATGCCTTTTGTTTAATGATGGCGATCTCTTCATAAATGATGACCATCTTTTCATTTGTTTTCGTGATTTCTTGATAAATGATGACCATCTTTTCATTTGTTTTC
>DATILZ010000569.1:0-2784 GCA_035475995.1 Hanamia sp.
TTATAAAAATATCCTTTGTCTATTTTCTGTCCTATTTCTTCAAACGCATTTTACAATTCAATGTTTTCTCTATCTTTAGTAGCTAAAGTGTACACGTTCTAAACTGCTTCCTGTCCCCTTTATTGGTTTTTATCCTGCGAAATTTCCCTTTTATTTCATCATTAATTTTTTAAAACAAAACATCATGAAAACATTTCAAAGGAGCGCTAAATTGCTGCTCCTGATTTTGTTTATTTCGCTGGTTTTTTCATCTAACTCGCAAGGCCAGAATTGGAATGCGAAACAGAAGGATGTATGGAAAGATGTAGTGGCTTATAACAATTTATTTGCAAAAGGCGATGCAAATGGTTTCTTCAATTATTTTGCGCCTTCCTATATGGGATGGTCATACAGAAACGAAAAACCGGGGAGCTTTGAAGACATGAAAAAAGGCGTAACCGACTTTTTTAATTCGGGCAACAAAGTGCAGATTGGTAAAATAACTCCAATCGCTATAAGCGTTTTGGGCGATTTTGCTTTTGTAGATTACACCATAGATGGTACAATGACCGGTAAGGACAGTAAGGCAGTAACTGACAATGAAAGATGGACAGATATTCTTCAGAAAAAAAATGGAAAATGGATGTTGATAGGAGACCAGGGAGGTGATTTATCACAACTCAAAATAAATGGTTCACCGGCTGTTGAAACAAACCAGATTGTTTGGAATGATGAGCAGAATGAAATTCTGAATACTGAAAAAAATCTTGATGAGGAATTTTCCGCTGGAGATATTGACAAAATAGGAAATTTTTATTCACCCGATTATGTTGATTTTAGTTATAATTCTGATAAGACACATGGGAAAGAAGAAACAATAAATATGTTATCTAAAATGTTTAGTGCAGGTTATAAATTTAAATTTATTCAGATGATTCCTTATGCGGTTATTGTAGATAAAGATTTCGCCTTTGTAGATTACCTGGCGATAGGAAGCATAACAGACAGCAGCGGAATCGCCAATAATGATACAGAACGCTGGACAGATATTCTTCAAAAGAAAGATGGCAAGTGGATACTCATTGGTGACCATGGTGGTGGAATGCCAATGAAGAAACAATAATAAACCGTTTTCTCTTAAAAAAAAGAAGCTCCGTTTCTGAAGCTTCTTTTTTTAATAATAATAAGATTGTATTTAATCCAATCCACCTCTTCTTGTTGGTGATTTTGGTTCAGGCCATTTGCCTGCTTCGCCGGTTCTTTTGTTGATTGGTAAAACAGATTTTTCTCTGGAGGTAGTAGCCGGATCTTCGCTGGCCATATAAGCCATAATTGCGGTAATGATCGCATTGGTTTTTACGTCGTCAAAAACAATTTTATCGTACGTATCCCGGTTGGTATGCCATGTATAAATTCCATATTGCCAACTGAGTGAGCTCAAAGAAAAAGCGGGAGCGCCGGCAGCTACAAAAGAAGCAAAGTCTGAGCCGCCGCCTCCGGGATAACCAGGGAAGCTGGTTTCCAAACCATTTTTTAAACTGTCTGGAACAGCCGAAAGCCAGCGGCCGATATAGTCGTAAGAATTTAAAAATCCCTGCCCGGAAATATTCACAATCCGACCTGTTCCATTATCCTGATTAAATAAGGCCTGGATGTTTTTTACAATTTCCGGATGGTCTTCTACAAAAGCGCGTGAACCATTCAAGCCTTGCTCTTCACTGGACCAATGGCCTACCAGAATTGTGCGTTTTGGATTTGGATAAATTTTCTTTAAAATACGCATTGCTTCCATCATGGTAATTGTTCCGGTGCCATTATCAGTGGCGCCCGTACCGCCATCCCATGAATCGAAATGCGCAGAAAGAATCACATATTCATTTGGTTTTTCTGTGCCTTTAATTTCAGCAATGGTATTAAAAGTTGGTTGAACTCCGGTTTCTTTAGAATCTGCGCGCACACTTACTTTTGGTGCCGGTCCGGTTTCTGCAAGACGGTAAAGCAATCCATAATCTTCCAATGCAATATCAATTGTTGGAACTTTCTTTGTGTAAGCGCCAAAAATTTTATCTACACCAAACCCTTTTGACCAGTTATTTCCAATAATTCCGGCGGCTCCGGCGGCTTCTAAAGCTGCTGGTAATGTTCTGGGATTGTAGCCGGTTTTTGAAATTCTTTTATACCAGTCGGCAGTTTGTTTGTCCCTGGAATCTTTCATTTTTTGAACAGATTCTTTCAGGCCAAATTCTTCCCAATTATAATCAGGCCTTCCGGTGGGCTGATTCATAGAAATCATTATAAATTTTCCTTTTACTGAAGGAAGCCATTTTTGAAAGGCAACAGAATCAGCAACATCAGGAAGAATAATTACTTCGCCTGTTACCGTTTTTCCTTTGGTAGATGGACTCCATGCAAGCTGGGTTCCTTCCAATGATTTTGTCCACGGAGCTACCATATCAATATGAGTAATTCCTCTTTCCCAGCCGCGCCATTCGCCCCACTTTTCATTGTGTGCATCTATGTTCCAGCTTTTGTATTTTGCAACAGCCCAGTCATTTGCCTGTTGCATTTTCGGGCTGCCGATTAAGCGTGGGCCAATCTGGTCCATTAACTCATGCGCTAAGTTTTGGAGCTGCGAATTGTTAGTTTCTTCCTGTACAATAGCATTAATGATTGACTGATCTTTTTGCTGCGCAAAAGAAATATTTGCCAAAAACAAAAAGAAAATAATCGCGGTAGTTCTGAATTTTGTCATGATGTAGTTAATAATTTTGTTTTAAGGATTAAATGGCAAAATAGCCATTTTAT
>DATILZ010000570.1:0-2129 GCA_035475995.1 Hanamia sp.
TACAAAATATTTCCCTCATGATGAATATAAGGATGAAACAAAAAAAGAGACTTGGGCAAAAGAAGCTTTGGTTTATTCAAAGACTGATAGCGTGTCTGCACTTTCTGCTTTCAGCCTTCAGCCTTCAGCTTTTAGCAACGGCTGGTATGTAATCGAAGCAACGGCAAAAGATAAGTACGGGCAAGAAGTAAAAGATGTAAAATATTTTCAGGTTTATGATTCAAAATCTAATACACTTTCTACTCAGGAATATGTTTGGAATTTTCAGAAAAAAAATAATGTTGACCCAGGAGAAACAGCAAAAATTATTACAGGAACTGCGGCAAAAGATGTGTTTTTAATTCAGGAAATAAATAAAACAAAGACGACTGACAACGGACAACAGACAACCGCTAAAACACAAATAAACTTCAATTTTATTTCACTAGACAGCAATAAAAAGCCTTTTGATTTTAAGATTTCAGAAGATGACCGCGGAGGTTTTGGAGTTAATGAATTTTTTGTAAAAGATAATCGCTTTTATGCCATTTCAAATACCATAAGTGTTCCATGGAGCAGCAAAGAACTCAATATTTCTTTTGAAACATATCGTGATAAAACTTTGCCCGGAAGCGAGGAAAAATGGAAAGTAAAAATCACGGGAGATAAGGGGCAAAAAGTAGCCGCAGAAATGTTGGCGAGCATGTATGACGCTTCATTAGATCAATTTAAGCCCCATTCATGGAGCAGGATTGATATTTGGCCAAACTACAATGGATACAATGCATGGAACGGACAACAGAATTTTATTGGTGTAAATTCTTTTGAAAAATATTGGAGTGAAAAAATGATTCCACAAAAAGAAAAGAGTTATGATGTTTTGAATTATTTGCCACGATACAATATTTATTTTAGTGGCGGGATTATGATCAGAGGGGCTGCTCCTGCACAAATGAAAAAGGAAAATCTAAACGAAGTGGTAGTTACCGCTCTCGGTCAACAGAGAAAAACTTCTGACATGCAATTAGTAGCGCCGGATACAATTAATAATATTCCGCAAGAAAAGGTTAATGAATCAATTGACCAATCTCAAATTCAAATCCGCAAAAACTTCAATGAAACAGCTTTCTTTTTTCCAGAATTGAGAACCGATAAAGACGGAAATATTGAATTCAGTTTTACCATGCCTGAAGCGCTTACTCAATGGAAACTGATGACACTTGCACATACCAAAGATTTGGCAAGTGGTTATGCAGAAAAAACAATTATTACACAAAAAGATTTAATGGTTCAGCCAAATGCACCACGCTTTTTACGCGAAGGTGATAAGATGGAATTTAGCGCTAAGATTGTAAATATGAGCGATAAAGAAATAAACGGCAATGCAGAATTGCAATTATTAAATGCATCAACAATGAATCCTGTAGATAGCTGGTTTAAAAATACAAATCGTTTAAAAGCCTTTACTTTAGCAGCCGGAAAAAGTGCTGTAGTAAATTTTAATATTGAAATTCCAAAGAATTTTAATAATGCAGTTGTTTATAGAATTGTTGCAAAAGCAGGAAATGTAAGTGATGGTGAAGAAGCGGCAATTCCCGTGGTTACAAACAGGATGCTGGTAACAGAAACGATGCCATTGCCAATGCGCGGCGACGGAAGTAAAGGTTTTAAATTTGAAAAATTACTTAAATCTGATTCGTCCAAAACCCTTGCCAATTACGGATTAACCGTAGAATATACAACGAATCCGGCATGGTATGCAGTTCAGGCTTTGCCTTATCTGATGGGGTATCCTTATGAATGTACAGAGCAGACTTTCAATCGTTTTTATGCAAATGCGCTGGCATTGAAAATTGTAAGTTCTTCTCCTAAAATAAAAGCCATTTTTGAAAAATGGAAAACCTCAGACACGGCTGTTTTGATAAGCAATCTTCAAAAAAATGAAGAATTGAAATCTGTTTTACTCGAAGAAACTCCATGGGTTTTACAATCGCAAAATGAAGCACAGCAAAAGAAAAATATTGCGTTGCTTTTTGACATGATAAAAATGAGTCTCCAATTGCAATCAGCCACTGATAAACTGAAAGAAATGCAATCCGCAAACGGCGGCTTTGTTTGGTTCAAAGGCGGTCCTGACAACCGTTACATGA
>DATILZ010000571.1:0-3804 GCA_035475995.1 Hanamia sp.
CGAAAAAAATAAACTAATTAACGACTTCTTTACAACAGCAACCAACGTTCGCATTATACAAGCATTGCAAAAGTGCTAGCAATCAGCAGCCAGTACAATGAACTTTTAATTATAAATTTGGCAACGGTTTCTGACAGAAGGAATTCCAGATCTGTATAAATCCGGGAGAATAAGTGGCTTTTTATGACGACAGTGCGAACATCAGGCTGACTCAATAATTTTTAACGTGGATATTCAACCATTAGAAGATAAAGACATCAGTATTTTGAGTGATTTAACACCGGATGGGTGGCAAAACATAAGGAGAAAAAACTATGGCAAAAAACAACTTATTAAGAATGGATAACGTCGGCATTGTTGTAGAATCGCTGGATAAAGCCATCTCTTTTTTTACAGAAATAGGTTTGAAGCTCGAAGGACGGGCAACAATCGAAGGTGAATGGGCGGGCCGGGTTACCGGACTAGGTTCTCAGCGTGTTGAGATTGCTATGATGGTTACTCCGGATGGCCACAGCCGGCTTGAACTTTCAAGATTTCTAACACCGCCAACCATTTCAGATCATCGTACAGCCCCGGTTAATTCTCTTGGCTATCTACGCGTCATGTTCGCCGTTGAAGACCTTGACGAGATGGTATCCAGGCTCATCAGACATGGTGCGCAGCTGGTTGGTGAAGTGGTTCAGTATGAAAACTCTTACCGGCTCTGCTACATTCGTGGAGTCGAAGGCATTCTTATCGGGCTGGCAGAACAACTTAATACTAAATGATTATCTGAAAAACTTACGAAATCTGATAGCTAAATCCTATTTATTTAAACAGCACTTCTTTTAAAGTCATTTTATCCATTTCTCATTTTCCGATTTTCACATTTTCTTCTTATTCTTTTCTCTTTTTTGTTCATCTATTTCGGATTGCGATACCCGGTCGGTTTCCTCTTCAGTGCGTTGAAAATCCCTGTCTGCGGGATTATAACCTTTTAATCCTTCATCAGTTGGTTTCCTGTTTTTATTGTTTTTCATAATGTTTTTTTATTCTAAAAACAACAATTATCAGACCAGGAAGGGAGAAGGCGGAAGGCTGAAGAAGTGCTCATATCGTACATCATGATCACACATCTCACATCAGACATTATAAAGAATTGTTCTTATAGAAATATTAAAGTAAATTCGATTTAAACAATCGATTATGAAATCAAGGCGTGCTTTTTTAGGAACGATTACTATGGGCGCAATTACATTTCCCTACATTAAAAATGCTTTCTCCATGAATAAATCCAATGATAAAAATAACGGAAACGATTCCATGCTTCGCGTTGCGATCATGGGGTTAGGAAGTTATGGTACGCGTGTGGCAGAAGCGATGCGCGATTGTAAAAAAGCGAAATTAACCGGAGTGATCAGTGGTACGCCATCAAAAATAAAAGACTGGCAAAACAAATATGGCATTCCGGAAAAGAACTGTTACAATTATGAAAATTTTGATGCAGTAAAAGATAATCCTGATATTGATGCGGTGTATGTTATCACGCCGAATGCGCTTCATCATGATGAAGTAATACGTGTGGCAAAGGCAGGTAAACATGTAATCTGTGAAAAGCCAATGGCAATCAATGCAAAGCAGGCGCAGGAAATGATTGATGCCTGCAGAAATGCCAATGTAAAATTATTAGTTGGATACAGAATGCATTTTGAACCTCATACGCTAAAGATTATCGAAATGCGCAATGCAGGCGATTTTGGTAAAATTCTCTTCTTCCAGGGATTAGCAGGTTTTACAATTGGCGATCCAAATCAATGGAGGTTGAACAAAGCGCTTTCCGGTGGTGGCTCTATGATGGACATCGGAATTTATGCGGTGAATGGCGCAAGGTATATGATTGGAGAAGAGCCGGTATGGGTAACTGCAGAATCGGTCAAAAATGATCTGGTGAAGTTTAAAGAAGGAATTGATGAAACGATCCTTTTCCAGTTAGGCTTTCCGGGTGGAGCAGTCGCTTCTTGTCTTTCCACTTACAGTATGAATAACCTGGATCGTTTTTTCCTGAATGGAACAAATGGTTTTGCTGAGTTGATGCCTGCAACAGGATATGGTCCGATTCGTGGCCGCACAAATAAGGGCGAACTGATTGCTCCTGATGTAACGCATCAAACGGTACAAATGGATGAAATGGCCGATATTATTTTAAGAAATAAAAAGCCTTTGATACCCGTAGATGGAGAAGAAGCGCTGAAAGATCTGAAAATTATAGGCGCTATTTATGAAGCAGCAAAAACAGGAAAGAAAATATATTTAACTTGAACATAAAAATCTGAAAATCAGCCGGTATTTGATACTTATTTCTTTTTAATTTGAAGGTGAAAACGTTTGATCTTTCCTCTTTGTGTTTTAAGGCAAAGTAAGGCGTTACGAAAAGAGCTTTTGAAGAGCGAACTGATCATTTTCCTAAAAAAAAATAAAAAAAGGGCTGTATAAAAATGATTGTGAGAAGGAAAATGAAATTCCCATCACACATCATTTTCTGCTAAACCACCTTCTCATTTTAATAAAAATACTTCCTCTCGATTCGTTGCTTTTACCAAGAAGATATCCATAAGGATGTAGTTCTTCCACATTATCACATATAATTTTGGCCATACCGGTCAATGGAATCGCCATAATCATTCCGCCGAGGCCCCAAACCATTTCTCCGAGAATAAGCACAGTAATGGCGAAAAGAGGATTGACATTTACTTCGCCTCCGAGTAGCAAAGGCTGGATGATATAAAACTGTGTAAACTGCAACACGACATAAACGACAAAAACTGCAAAAAGCATTCCGCCTCCTCCAGCTTGTGATACCACCATCAACATGGTAAGTATGATGCCGAAAAGACTGCCAATAAAAGGAATGACTTCGAGCAGGCCGCATAATGCGGCAAAGAAAACGGCATTTCTGACACCAATGATGGAAAAAGCGATACTGTACAATAACCATAGCAGGCAAACCAGTAAGGCAAAACCAAGCAGATAGTGCTGAGTGGCTTTGCTGGATTCCAGGATAATATGCTCGGTTTTTTCTTTATGAGACGGCTTTACCATTTTCAAAATGAAGTTTTTTAAATGCCCTCTTGTAAATAGCAGCATAAATATATACACCAGCATGATGATAAAACTGGTAATAAAATACATCAGCGAACCCATTACCGCGCTGATTACCGCGCCAAAGCTCGCGTCATTTTTGCCTTTTACTATTTCTTCCTGGTTACCGGGAGTGATGCCAAATTTGTGATAGAAAAATTGCTCTAATTCATCGAGCCTGACGGTGACATTGGTTTCTATTTCTGTGATATCGCGGCTGATGGCTGTTATTTGCCACACAAAAAAATAAATTACCAACCCCAGGATTAAAAGGAACACTAAAATGCAAAAAAGTGAAGCAAAACCACGCTTTATGCCTTTCTTTTCAAACCAACGGCAAAGCGGCATAAACAAAATCGCTAAAAGGCCTCCCAGCGTGAGCGGCAGTAAAATTGCTTTTGCATATATCAGTATGCTAAAACTTAAAAAAACAATGATTAAAACCAGCGCCGATTTGATTAAAGTAGATTTATGCATAAAAAAAGAAGCAGGAAAATTGTGCCATAATAAGATGTGGGATGCTTGATGTTTGATGTTTGATGTACAATGTAGGATGTGAATACAAAAGCAGCTTATTTATTCTTTTGCCGGATTGAAAATATTGAAGAAAAGAATGTCTGGTGTGGGATGTTTGATATATGACACGGAAACACAAAAAGGATTTATTTATTCTTTTGCCGGATTGAA
>DATILZ010000572.1:0-2868 GCA_035475995.1 Hanamia sp.
CTTGATCGAAAAGAAAACACACAAAGAATGGCTACAGAAATTTGCTGAATATACTGAAAAGGAAAAAGAGCAATGCTTTGATAAAGATCTTCATCCAACGTCAGAAGTTCTTTCTATGGGAGAAGTAATGAATCTTTTAAATGAATTGACTGATGGAAATGCGGTGATTGTTTCGGATGTAGGACAGCATCAGATGGTAGCATGCCGTTATGCAAAATTTAATCAGTCACGCAGCAATGTTACTTCAGGTGGGTTGGGTACAATGGGTTTTGGATTGCCTGCTGCTATGGGTGCTAAATTAGGCGCTCCTGAAAGAACGGTGGTTTGTATTTCCGGCGATGGCGGTTTTCAAATGACCTTGCAGGAGTTAGGAACGATCATGCAAAATAATATCAATGTAAAAATGATCATTCTGAACAATCACTTCCTTGGAATGGTACGTCAATGGCAGGAATTATTTAACGAAAGAAGATATTCATTTACCGATATTGAAAGCCCTGATTTTGTTATGCTGGCAAAATCATATCATATAGAAGGACAAAAAGTTTCTGAAAGAAATAAATTAAAAAATGCATTAAAAGAAATGCTGGAACATGATGGGGCGTACTTGTTAGAAGTATGTGTAGGAAAGGAATTGAACGTTTTTCCAATGGTCCCGCAGGGTTGTAGTGTTTCTGAAATCCGTTTATCTTAATAATCACAGAAATCGATAATAGCATTATGAAATGGGATTCAACTTTATATGACACCAAACACAGCTTTGTTTCAAAGTATGGCGAAGATGTTGTGCAATTATTGAATCCACAAAAAGGTGAAAAGATTCTTGATGCGGGATGCGGCACCGGTGACTTAACTGCGATGATTGCAGCATCCGGCGCAATTGTAGAAGGGATTGATTTGTCTGAAGAAATGATCCGGCAGGCTAAAGAAAAATTTCCTGAAATTTCATTTCTGGTAGCCAGTATTATAGAATACGAAAAGCCGGAATATTATGATTCGATTTTTTCAAATGCTACCCTTCACTGGATTTTAGATAAAGAAAAAGCTATTGAAAAAATGTATGAAAATCTAAAATATGGTGGCCGGCTTGTTTTGGAAATGGGTGGGAAAAACAATGTGCGGGAAATTATCAGTGCCATAGCAAAAACTTTAAAAAAGCACGGTTTGGGAGAAAGAATTTCAAACCGGCAATGGTATTTTCCTTCTATCGGAGAATATTCAACTTTGTTGGAAGCGCAAGGATTCAGGGTTGAATATGCCATTCATTTTGATCGTGAAACAGAATTAAAAAGCAAGGACGGTATTAAAGACTGGCTAAAAATGTTTGGTGAGGATTTTTTTGAAGGGTTAGATAGCCTAACAGTTGATTCAATTTTGACAGAAATACAAACATCGCTTTTACCAACAAGATTCTATAACAATAAATGGCATGCCGATTATAAAAGATTAAGAATTGTAGCTACAAAATCTTAAAAATTGATAAAGCTTTAAAACATTTTCTACTGAAAATAAAATTTTGAACATGAACAGTAAACCAACAAATATGTCGAATTCTTCTTCTCCTAGCGGAAAACAGGAATATACAATAACTGTATATTCTGAGGATCAGATAGGTATTCTCAATCGCATCTCCATTATTTTTTCAAGACGAAAAATTAATATACAAACCTTAAACACTTCTCCTTCGGAAGTGCCTGGAATTCACCGTTTCAATATTGTCATTGATGAAACGGAAGAAGTTATTAAAAAACTGGTTCGACAAATTGAAAAACAAGTGGATGTTTTAAAAGCATACTACAACACCAATGACGAAATCATCTGGCAGGAAATGGCTCTGTATAAAGTGCCGACAGAAATTATTGCAGAAAAAGCAAAAGTAGAAAGATTGCTTCATCAGTTTGGTGCAAGAGTCGTTGCAATCCGTAAAGATTATACGGTTTTTGAAACGACCGGCCATAGAGAAGAAACAGACAGACTCATTTCTGCGCTGGAGCCTTATGGTTTGATAGAATTTGTAAGAAGTGCACGTGTGGCCATTATCAAAGAAAGCGAAGGTTTTCATTCCAAAGTAAAAGAGTTTGAGAAACTACAACCTGGAGAAGAAGTAATTGAGAATGAATATTTGGATAAACAGGAAGAAGTATTTACAATGTAGATTGAAACAATTATGATTGTTCAAAAAGTAATTCCGATCTTAAGAATATTCGATTATAAAAAAGCAATTGAATTTTATGTCGACTGGCTTGAATTTAAAATAGATTGGGAACATACTTTTGAAGAGAATACGCCAATATACATGCAGGTTTCAAGAGAAGGAATGACATTGCATTTGAGTGAACATCATGGAGATACCACACCTGGCACAAGAGTTTATATTGAATGTACCGGGCTAAAGGAATACCATCAATTATTGATTGAAAAAAAATATAAAAATAATAGGCCCGGATTGGAAAAATCATTTTATGGAACATCGTGCATGGAAGTGATTGATCCCTTTGCAAACAGGCTCACATTCAATGAAAGAATTGCTGATCAAGAAAATTGAATAATAAAAACAAACATTAAAACTTAAATCTTAAAACAAAAACATGGCGACATTAAATTTTGCAGGCACAAAAGAAAACGTAGTAACAAGGGAAGAATTTCCTTTATCAAAAGCACAGGAAATATTAAAGGATGAAGTTGTAGCAGTAATTGGCTATGGTGTTCAGGGCCCCGGACAGGCTTTGAACCAAAGAGACAATGGAATCAATGTAATCGTAGGACAAAGAAAAAATTCAAAAAGCTGGGATAAAGCAGTGCAGGATGGATTTGTAGAAGGAAAAACTTTGTTTGAAATTGAAGAAGCGTTGGAAAAAGGAACGATAA
>DATILZ010000573.1:0-3133 GCA_035475995.1 Hanamia sp.
GCATAGTAATTTATTAAAGACAGCAAAAGAAGAAATAAAGAATTTTCCTGTTTTCTTCTCTTCTTTAAAACCAATATTTTATTTTGAACCTTCTAATGATTCATCTTTTTTAAACCCAATCCGTTCTCTTTTTGAAAAATCTTCCTGTTGTTGCTTATCTGCTAATAATAAATTTAAAGCCTGAAAAATTTCTTTGAAATTGCTGTTATATTCTTTTCTAATTTGGTGATTTTTTGCTGTAAATCTTTATAGGTTATTGCAAATTCACGAATCAATACAAAAGTCCTGATGATAATGATATTTACTTCAATGGCTTTTTCACTGTTTAATACACTCGAAAGCATTGCAACTCCCTGTTCTGTAAATGCGGAAGGAAGATACCTTGTTCCGCCTTTCTTTGAGGTCGCAAATTGCGACCTCAAAGCCTGAAACTCTTTCTGGGTAAGGATAAACATAAAATCTTTAGGGAAACGGGAAGCATTTCTCTTTACAGCTTCCTTTAGCCTTTTTGTTTCTACTTCATACATTTCTGCAAGATCAATCCCGATAGCTTCGGGACTAGCATTACTTTTTGACCGCGAATTTCAAAAATCTTGTTTTGGATAACAGTTAGTTGCATAAAAGGTTCAGTTTTATTTCTAAAAATAAAGATTTTTATTTATTCAAAAACCTACTACTTCTAACGTGAAAATTGTGACTTTAGAAAAAAACCACTGATTTAGCTCTCGTTTGAGATCACAATTTGCGACCTCAAACTTTAAAAATCTTTCTAAACTTTATTTGTATCTAAAGCTTCTTTTGCCATTTTTTCTCTTTTCTTTTCTGCATGCGCCATCGCCGCTTCTCTTACCCACCCACCATTTTCATGAGCAGAAATTCTTGCATCCAGCCGTTCTTTATTACAAGGCCCGTTTCCTTTTACCACATTCCAGAATTCATCCCAGTTTATTTCTCCAAAATCATAATGGTCTCTTTCTTCATTCCACGTTAAATCCGGATCCGGAATAGTAATTCCCAGAATATCTGCCTGTTCTTTGCAGATGTCAATAAATTTTTGTCTTAATTCATCATTGGAAAACCTTTTTATTTTCCATTTCATGCTTTGCGCCGTATGTGGAGAAGCATCATCATTTGGGCCAAACATCATCAGGCTTGGCCACCACCAGCGATTGAGCGCATCCTGTGCCATCGCTTTTTGTTCTTTACTTCCGCGGCAAAGCGTGAGCAATATTTCATAGCCTTGTCTTTGATGAAAACTTTCTTCTTTGCAAATGCGCACCATTCCTCTTGCATAAGGGCCGTAAGAAGCACGGCACAACGGAACCTGGTTCATAATGGCAGCGCCATCTACCAGCCAGCCGATAGCACCCATATCTGCCCAGGAAAGCGTAGGATAATTAAAGATGGAAGAATATTTGGCTTTACCATTGAGTAATTGATCAATCATTTCTTCGCGGGAAATATTTAAAGTTTCGGCTGCGCAATATAGATACAATCCATGCCCGGCTTCATCCTGGACTTTAGCGAGCAATGTAGCTTTTCTTTTTAATGAAGGAGCACGGGTGATCCAGTTTGCTTCTGGCAACATGCCTACGATTTCGCTATGCGCATGCTGACTTATTTGCCTGATCAGCATTTTTCGATAATCGTCCGGCATCCAGTCTTTTGGTTCAATTCTTATTTCCCGCTCTATTTTATCGTCGAAGATTGCTGATAATTTTTCCGTATCCATAATCTGAATCTTTATTCTCAAAGTTACTGATTATAAAAACAGCTTTTACGCTTCATCATAATCTACTACTACTTTTTTGCTGCGCGGATGTGACTGGCAGGTTAAGATAAATCCATCTTTTACTTCGCTTTTTTCAAGCCCATAATTAGCTTCCATTTCTACTTCACCTTCTACCAGTTTTGCCTTGCAGGTGCAGCAAACACCGCCTTTGCAGGCAAAAGGAAGATCTGCACCCTGAGCTAATCCGGCATCTAAAACGGTTTTGCCATTATATTCTAAATTAAACTCGAAACTACGGCCATCTATTTTTATAGTTACCTCACTTCCTACTTCTGGAATCTGTTCTACAGCTTCATAAATTTTTGTATGCTCTCTCGTAGGAGTTGTAAATAATTCGAAATGAATTCTTTCGGGCTCAATACCCCATCCGCACAGAAAATCTTTTACCGTATAAATCATTTTCTCGGGGCCGCAAATAAAGAAATCATCAATAATGTCAAAATTGATCAGTTTGGAAAGATGATTGCATTTGGATTCATCTATCCTGCCATAATTAAAATCTGCCTCCGTTTTTTCCCTGCTCAAAATATAATAAACCCTGAATCTTTTCAGGTATTTATCTTTCAGCGCTTCGATTTCTTCTTTAAAAATTATCGATTGTAGATTTTTGTTTCCGTAAACAAGCGTAACGCTGCTGTTTTGTTCAGTAAGAAGAATTGTTTTTATGATGGAAATAATCGGTGTTATTCCGCTTCCCGCAGCGAAAAACACATAATCATTCCTATCTGAATGCATGGTTTTTGGGAAAAAATTGCCAGTCGGCGGCAATACTTCCAGCTCGTCACCCTTTTTCAGATCTTTATTTGCAAAAGTTGAAAATATCCCACCTTCCACTTTTTTTACCGCTACACGCAATTCATTTTCCAATGGACTGCTGCAGATAGAATAAGATCTTCTTGCTTCTTCCCCATTATTAAAAGTTCTGATGGTGATATTTTGCCCCTGGATAAAACGAAAATCCTGTTGGATTTCTTCGGGAATATCAAATGCGATAGAAACACAATCTGCAGTTTCTTTTCTTACGTCTTTTACCTTTAACTTATGAAAATGTATAGCCAATTGAATAATTTTAAAAAGGTTTCAAAGGTACGCCAAGAAACCAAGATGGTTTAAACCTTCTTGATTTTATAACTTGCTAAATCGGGAAGGTTTTTACAGACGGGTACAAATCAAATGTTCCTGGTTTTAGAAATCTTTATAAATCAAATTAAATGTTCCTGGTTTTAGAAGTTTATTTGAAAAAATTTAAAATTTCATCAATTCAGAATGACTAATTTTGCCCCGCAAAGCTTTACTTATATGGAACTACATCCAATAGATACAGTTGAAAATATAGAACCA
>DATILZ010000574.1:0-7659 GCA_035475995.1 Hanamia sp.
TTGAGGATTAATAACAGGTGCCTTTAACAGTTCCTTTAATATCCAACCTGAAATAGAAGGTTTCTTATAATACAAGGTCATTTCTGAAGTGTCATCAAAATACCTGTATCCATTTCCGTAAACCATTCCATAGTCAGGATTGTTTTCAAAAAAAGCCACTTTTTCTTCCAGGTTATACATATCCCAAAAATCATCGCAGGCAAGAGTAGCAATGTATTTGCCTTTAGCATATTTTTTAATTCCATGATTGATTCCTCCGGATATACCGAGGTTTTTGCTCATTTTCTCTGCGTAAATATTCAAATTTGATAAATTGAGAATTAACTTTCCCTTTTCAAAAGATTGATCCGCAGAATTGTTGTCAATGAAAATAATCTCGAAGTTGGAATAGCTCTGTGCAACTACGGATCTCAAAGCTTTGTCAACAAATTTTTCGTGATTGTAACTGAGGCAAACTACGCTCACTAATGGTAAATCGCTCATGTCAACTATTTAAATTTGGGTTACTTTTCAATTTTTCTTCTCATCAATATCCACATCAAAATCCAATATGCTCCGTAATTAATACAGAACGAATAAGTAGCACCAATTATTCCATAACGGTTCATAAAAAAATAAGAAAGAGCCACATACGATATTCCAAAAAAGATTTCTGTTACGATGTAAATCCGCGTCATGGCTTTGGCGACCATTAGAAAAGCCAGTAGCCAGCTTCCGATTTTAAAGAAATCTCCCAGTAATTGAAACGTAAATAAGGGTTTCATCGGTAAGAAATCGGCTGTAAACAATACATGAATTACGAAATCTTTCAAGAGCCAAATTAATAAAGCAATAAATCCTACCACTGGCAAAATGGTTTTATAACCTTTAAAAATTTCGCTTCTTAATTCCTTTCTGTTTTGAATTTCAGACAATTTTGGCAAATAATAAACACTCAAAACAGAAGTAATAAATGCAAGATAATAATCAGAAATTTTGGTGACAGCCTGCCAATATCCCGCATCAGCAACAGAAAACTGCAGGATGATCCTGTCTCTCACCATTATCTGCATTCCCTGGCCTACAAAACCACTCACAATCGCCATCAGCGAAAAACGGAAAAGTAGTTTCATAATTGGCTTATCCCAGGATTTAAAATCAGGTTTCCATTTAATTCCTAATTTTTTGAAAAAATAAAGGTGAATGGTAAATATCACGACGCCGGTTGCGGTGCTGGCAATCAATACGCCTTCGATTCCCCAGGTATAAGCAAAAAATACCGTGAATCCCACGCCAATTAAAGAAGTACAAATATTGACAACCGTAAATTTTTTAATTTCTTTCAGCCCGTTTAGTATGGCCAGAAATATTGCGTTGAAAGAAATGGCCATCGTAAACAACCCAAAAAGAAAATAAACAATCCAGAAATCTTTTGTCTTAAAAGCCGCCTCTGATAAATAGCCGCTGGTAGCCATTACAAACAAAGAAATCAACAGTGAACTGAGAAAGACAATCAGAAATGCGCTGTTAATGATCTTTTGGCTTTTTGCCGGATCGGAGTTAAATTCTGCCAGGTATTTCACTACCCCACTTGCAATAGCAGAGGTTGCCAGCACGGTTAAAATAGCAGTCGTATTTTGAAACTGGCCAACATAAGCAATTCCTTTCGGGCCAATTTTTACTGCCACTACTTTTACCACTATAAAACCAGTGATAAAATTAATAGCAGTGGAAATGGAAGTATAAAAACTGGTTTTTATTAAGTTCACAATGTATAAGAGTTTACAACTTTGCAAACATATTCTACTTCATCTTCTTTCAACACCGGGCTAATCGGCAATGAAATAATTTCTTCATGAATTGTTTCGGAAATCGGGTAGCTATCGTTATTCCATTCGCGATAAGCCGATTGTTTGTGAGGTGGAATTGGATAATGAATAACTGTTTGAATTCCCTTATCTGACAAATATTTCTGAAACTTTTTCCTGTTTTGCAATCTTATAGCAAACACATGCCAAACATGAAAATCAAAATTCATAATATTTGTTTGTTTATTGAAAGGCAGCGTAATAAAATTGTTATCAATATTATTAAGATAATATTGGGCAATTTTTTTTCTCTGCGTATTGTCGCTATCTAATGTTTTTAATTTTACTGATAAAAACGCCGCCTGTATTTCATCCAGCCTGCTGTTAATTCCCTGGTAAAGGTTTTCATATTTTTTATGAGAACCATAATTTCTAAAAGCGCTTATAATTTCAGCAAGTTCATCATCATTGGTCGTAACTGCGCCGCCATCGCCCAAAGCGCCTAAATTTTTGCCGGGGTAAAAACTAAAACCTGCCGCATCGCCCAGATTTCCGCATGTAATTCCATTGATGCTTGCTCCATGTGATTGTGCGCAATCTTCAATTACTTTGAGATTGTGTCTTTTTGCAATTCTGTTTATTGCATCCATATTACAAATCGCTCCATAAAGATGGATTGGTAAAATTGCTTTGGTTTTTGAATTAATTTTTTCTTCGATTAAATTTTCATCTATCAGATAAGTATTGATATCCGGTTCTACCAAAACCGGTTTCAAGCCTGCTTTTGAAACAGCTAAAATGCTTGCTATATAAGTATTTGAAGGAACAATTACTTCATCACCATCTTTCATAAAACCCAATTGTTTATATCCTTCTAATATCAAAATCAACGCATCTAATCCGTTGGCTACGCCAATACAATGCTTAACGCCACAGAAAGCTGCAAACTCCTCTTCAAATCTTTTCACACTCTTTCCTAAAATAAACCACCCAGAATCCAACACGTTTTCAAAAGCACTTAATAGCTTGTTTTTATATTCGAGATTAATATTTTTAAGATCCAAAAAGTATATCATTGGTTTATGTTTCTATTTATTGGTTTCGCACCATTCGTCAAAACCTATTTCTTTCCATGGCATTCCTCTGTCAAATCGATACGGCCATGGATAATGAGGTTCGCAGGTTTCTCTCGATTTTATTTCACGAACATCTTTTACATTTTTTGCAGGGCTGCCGAGTACCAATTGATAATCCGCAACATCTTTTCCAACTATGCTTCCTGCTCCGATCAAACAATGCTTTCCAATTTTTACACCTGGCAACAGTACACTGAATACAGCAATCTGTGAATAATCTCCTACCATAGGGCCAATACAAACATTTGAAGGAGGAGTAGGGTCATTAGTAAAAACAACATATGGATAGATAAAAACAAAATTTCCAATTTTTGATTTTTGTCCTATATGGACATTGCTGTGTACCCAACAATAATCTCCTATTTCAGAGAATCCTTGTATATCACTGAGTGTGCCAATCCTGCAATGATCGCCAATTTTCATATTTTCTCTTATAGTAACCCTGTGACCAGTACTAAAATTAGTACCGATACTGTTTCCGCAGTAAATAATCGTATGGCTTCTAATTAAAGAATCTTTACCAATAATAGTTTCAGGATTTTCATATTGTCCATTCTCATAATAATCACTTAATGGTTCGCCAATAATGCAGTTATTGCAAATGATGGTATTATCGCCAATGATAACATTGTCCAGAATAGCCGAATTGTCACCAATTTTTACATTTTTTCCAATTTTTGCTTTTTTAGAAATCTGGACATTAAAATTGTTGAATTTCATATCATCTCAATTTTTTAAATTCTTCATAATCTCTTATATAATCACTTTCTTCATAAGCCATATTTGCAATGCACATCTGAACAGCATTATGTGTGTACTGCATGGTACGCCAGCAGTATTGGGGAATAAAAATTCCCTTAGTAGCTGTTTCCAGGATAAATCTTTGCTCTTTTTCTCCGGGCATTTGAGTAGTAACGATGATCTTGCCTGCCACAGCCACTAATATTTGTTGAAGTTTAAGATGCGCATGGCCCCCACGTTTTACGCTTTCAGGTGTAAAATATGTCCAGTAAATGCGCTTCACTTCAAAAGGCAAATTATCTTTCTCAGCTATGGAAATATATCCATCTATAGAATTGCCAATCTTCGGGAAATCTATTAATTGGGGTTGTTGATAAATCATACTCAGGAAAAGATGCGTTTATAAGATTAATTTTTAAAGCAAATATATTAGAAACACAGCTTTTATCGATGTTTTAAAGGAAACAAGTAGAAGCGGGTTCATGAATTCATTGCTACTCTTTCCATTTGCCTTCAATTTTATTTCCACAACAAGAATAATTTGATTGAAGCAATCCAGAATCGTTTATTGAAAACGGCCGAATAACATCGAAATACACTTTTAAAAGCTTCAATTTTACTTTTTCTAAAGCCGGCTAACCAATCAAATTTGCTTAAGTAAGCCGCAGTCTTTGCTTTATGATATAAATGATTGCTTTTATACTCTTCAATAGTTTTTAAATGCGAATCAACTATCAAATTAATTGCTTTTATGTTGTACTTTTTGAAATCAATTCTATAGTAAGATATGTATTCGTTCAAATATCCTATAGGAAACCGCCTTGCAATTTTTAGATTCATGTAATAATCTTCAGCATACATGCTTTCATTATAATAACCTACTTCATTGAATATTTTTGCACGGTACATATAATTGACCGGAGGATGAATCTTATAGGTGAATATATCATCAAAGAGCCAACCACCTCTAAAATTTTTATCTTTTTGAATTACAGGAACGGAATTGGTGTTTATATAATATGTATTCCCATAACACATTGGAAATTCCAGGTTTTTTTCCATAAACTTAACCTGTTTTTCTAATTTATCAAGGCTCCAATAATCGTCGGAAGCACAGAACGTAATATATTTCCCCTTCGAAAATTCCTTGATACCTCGATTGAGCGTTGCTGATAGACCACGGTTTTTTTGATGTATTAAATTGAAGTTATACTTTTTCTGAAGCTCTTTTAGTACTTTAAAACTACTGTCTTTTGATCCATCATCTATAACAACCAATTCAAAGTTAGTATAGCTTTGATTCATAATACTATCAATACATTCTGTAAGATACTTCTCGTGATTAAAGCACGGTACAATTACTGAAACCAAAGGATTTTCTCCTTCTTTGATGGGGTCGACTTTCATTTTTACGGATAATGAAATTACAAAATTTTAAATTGGCAATTTAAATTGCAGTTATTGATTTTTGGTTATGAAGATTTAAAACTTCCTGATACCATAAAACCGTTTCTTTTGCCATTCTTTCAACTTTATAATATTCAGTGAATTTTTGATAAGCATTTTCAATAATTCTTTCTCTTTCGGATGGATTTTTCAATACATATATTATTTTTTGAGCCAGTGCTTCTATGTTTTGTTTTTCAACGAGGAAACCTGTAATATTATCCTCAATGATTTCATTTGCTGCTTCTGCATCAAATGCAACAACCGGTATTCTGGCTGCAAAAGATTCAATAAATACAAGTCCAAACGGTTCAAACAATGACGGTAGGACAATTACCTCGCTTTGAGCGAGGTAATCGGAAGGTGCTACAAAGCCGGTAAAGGTAATTTTTTCACGTACACACAGGCTCACTGCAAGCATTTCTAATTCACTTTTTAAAGATCCTTCTCCCAGTATATATAATTGCAAGCCGGGAAAATATTTAATAATTGCCGGGAGTGCGGCTAAAAGATATTTGTGGCCTTTCATTTCTTCAAGCCTGCCGACAATGACAATTTTGGGATCGCCATTAAGAATTGCGGCGTGTACATTTGCTTTCTTCTCATTAATGCCATGATGAATATATTTCATCGGCTTTTGAGAAAGTTTTAAGTAATCATACATTTTGGAGATTGCATTTGAAATGGCAACGTTATGATCTATTCTTTTAATTATCCGTTTACTGATAAAATAATAAAAATTGTTAGGTATCTTCTTATTGCCAACGCCATACTGAACCAAGTAATTTTCCTCGTATCCATGTTTGGTTGAAAGTAAAACAAGCTGTTTAAAAAAAAAATTTTTTATGATTACACCAATTAAGTCTGCACTAAATAAATGAGTGTGAAGGATACAAATGTTATTTTTTCTTAAATACTTGTTGATCCTAATTGTAAAAGGGAAAATTGAAATTTTTGAATGACTTCCCCAGATTTGCGTTTTTACACCTTTATTGTTTAATTCATCAGCATATTCTTTAAAAAATTTCACCCTGTTGTTGAGGCATATACACAAAAGTTCGCAATCAATATTGTTCTTTTTCAGTTCAGGCAAAAGATCCAGCAAATGCTTCTCTGCACCATAAACGCCAAATGAGTAAATAACATGCAGAACTTTCAAAAGGCTGAATTAAATTTTGTTCAAAAAAAAGATAATTAAGTGGAACTGCCAAAAGGTTTTGGAAGATTTTACCTAAATAATTGAAATTATGATTCAAAGATGAGAAGTACGGAAGACCTTCCCTCAAAATATTAATTATCTAAAGTGCAGGCCGCTTATTTTATTTTTTTTAACCAGATAGAACTGAAAGTATTAGACTCTTCATCGACACCCTTATAATCCGGAATATTTTTTTTAAGAAACGGTTCATCATAATGGCGTATAAGTGGTGTTGAAAGCACAATTTCAAAAGTATCACTGTTACAAAGTAGTGCTTGAAGGAGCATTGCTTCAGTCCAATACATACCGACACCTCTTTTCAATATCCATAGATCAGAAGGATAAGGAATATTAAACGGAAAAGGAATATCATGGATATGAATAAAAACACCCTTTTTTAACTGAGGCAATATCTCCAGATATAAGTACGCTATATCGCTATCTATACGAAGAACGTGGGTGGAATCGATAAATAAAATATCATTTTCATCCAACATTTTAAATTGTTCAATTGATATATCTTGCACTTCTTTTTCATGAAGCGCAATATTATGCAGCTCTTTTAATTTAGGATAAGGATTTGGTTCAATACAGATAATCCGCGAATTTTTTTGATCAGCCAGTTTATTTTTATCTAAAGCCTGTGATGCATAATAAGTGGACAATCCCGACCCGATTTCAAAATAAATATTCGGCTTTATTTCCCTGATCATAGTATATGAAGTAATTGAATCAACATATGGGTAACCGGGACCAAACCCAACCATTTTTGTTTTTTCGTATGGAAGCAGATCAGCATATTCGGGTATATATTGTTGTAAATGCTCAAATAGAGATTTAAAACTCTCCAAATCAAATTTGATACCTGCAAGACTACTGGGTTTGGACCACCTATGTTCGTTCTTTTCAAGTTGACGTAAAACAGGCAAAGGCGAATAGTAATTTTTTACCGGGTAAACATTTAAACCGATCCAATTAAAACTTTTTAGAAATTTCCTTGTAAAAGAATTTCTTTGTTTAAGTACGAGTTTTCGTTGTGGCTTCAGTTTTTCATATATTTTATCGCCCAATAGCTTTCTAAATATCATGTACGTTTTTGTTTATAGCAATGGTGCCAAAAATAGTGGAAATAATAATTGCTATCGGTAAGAATTTTAGGTCGTCTCTTTCAAAAATTAAAAAAATTAAAAAGCTATTTTAGATATAGTCCAAAATAAATTTTAAATACATTAAAGTGAACAGAGAAATTTCAATTACCAGATGCTCCCCAGATTAAAAAAATTAAGAACATCATCTTTCAATACTTTTATAAGAATTGCCCATGTTTATCATTTTATAATATATCCAGGAT
>DATILZ010000575.1:0-2985 GCA_035475995.1 Hanamia sp.
AATTCCAGTCCCCGATAAGGTAAGTATTTTATTATTTCCCAAAGTAATATCGCCATAAGCACCAGGAGTAATTGTTTGTGTAGAATTGATATTAAGAGTTCCGGCATTAGGAAAAGTGGTGACCGCAGGCGTTTCCGGAAGAAGCGGGAAATCAGGAATCCCTGAAATATTTCCACCCTTCGGAACAGGCCCGCTGTAGATAGTTCCTTCAGTATGAGTTACTGTTCCAGCTATAGTGCCACCACCAATCACTATGTTTCCATTTACATCAATATTGCCTCCAACAGACACTCCTGAACCAGCTGCTAGAATAGTGCCTGGTAAATTTGACGTATTTGCAGCAGCAATTTTTCCACTTATCACATTATTATTTAAAATTGCAACAGTACCTCCACTGTAAATATTTCCATCAATTGTCAAATTTCCGGCTGACGTTACCAGTACATTCGCTCCGACAGAGCCACCGGATATTGAGGAAGAAGTCCCAATCTGAACATTCTTTCCAAATAAAACAAAATCACTGATCTTTAACTTTTGTGCTGTAGAAACAGAAGGAATTTCTAAAATAGCGAAAAGAAGAATTAACCATTTAAATGTAATCCGAATGTGCAATTTTTTTTTCATAAATAGTATTTTAAGAGCATCGTAAAGAGCTCCGGTTTTGATGTAGTAACAGGAATAGCAACACACACAGAAGCACGATTTTAACGATTGACCGTTAATCTTTTAATACTTCAGAAAGAATAAAACGGGGGGTAACAGAAGGTTTTGGAGAGAAATTGGACGTGGTAAATTTAGAAAGATATTGGCGGAAAAAAAATTTATTTTAAATTCAATCTGTATGGCATTCGAAATCAAAAACTAAAAATTAAGAATTGGGATTTACACGTGTTTCAGCAAAAGGATAAATAAGATGAATTTAGATTTTATCAGATTGGCATATTTGCACATTCGCAAATTATAACATTAATTCGTGTAATTCTTACAGGAAAATGAATCAACAAGACATTGGAAATACCAGGCTCGTTTCGCAACAAATAGCTGAAATTAAATCCAAGACAGCAAAAGAAATTGTGAGTTGGATGGGTGCTATCCAGGCGCAGGATTTTAATATGGCTAAATGGGCTATCGCGCTTCGTTTAACAAATACAACCGAACAAAACATAGATGCAGCCATTGATTCAGGTGAAATAATCCGTACTCATGTGCTGAGGCCTACATGGCATTTTGTATCTGCCGATGACATTTACTGGATGCTCGAATTAACGGCTCCGCGAATATTATCATCCATGAAAGGAAGAAATAAACAGTTGGAACTTTCAGCGGCTGTTTTTAAAAAAGCGAATAAAATAATTGAGAAAGCATTAAGCCTGCATAAAAATTTAACCCGGAAAGAATTAATAAATGAATTAAACAAAGCAAAAATTCAAACAGATAATAACCGTGCCTCACACATTCTTTTTACTGCAGAATTAGAAAGAATCATTTGCAGTGGCAAAATGAAAGAAAAGCAAACAACCTATGCATTACTCAATGAAAGAGTAGAAAAACCAAAGCCAATAAAAAAAGAAGAGGCTTTATACAAACTTGCGTGCAAATACTTTCAAAGTCACTTTCCTGCTACACTAGCAGATTTTTGCTGGTGGTCTGGCGTATTAATTACCGACGCAAAGCAAGCTTTAGGATCGATAAAAAATGATTTCATTTCTGAAAAAATAAACGGGCAGGAATACTGGCTTCCGCGTTCTTTTACTGTTTCCCCAATAGTGAAAGAATCAGTGTATTTGTTGCCCGCTTTTGATGAATTTTTAATCAGTTATAAAGACAGAAGTGCCGCAATTATTGCAGAACATCAAACTAAAGCCTTTTCAAATAACGGGATCTTTTGGCCAACAATTGTTAGTAAAGGAAAAGTAACAGGACTATGGAAACGTGAAATAAAAAGAGATAAAATAATTATTGAAAAGGATTTTTTTGATAAAAAAAATAAAGCGGATGAAGAATTATTGAAAGAAGCAACAGAAAAATTTGCGCGCTTTTTAAATAAAAAAACAGAAGTCATAAAAAAAGGTAAAAGCTGAATTAACATATATCAAAACCCATATCTTTATCCAAAAGCATAAAAAATAATTATGAGATACATTACCGCTGCTATTATTGGCCTTGCATTTATTATCGGATTATTTGTTGTTGGCAACGCTTATAAATCACGTGCAAAAGCTCAGGAATCATCAGTGTTACCGGCTCAGCAGAAAAAGATTTTGTAAGTGATCTAATCGTATGGAAAGGTTCATATTCCAGGAAATCAATGGATTTAAAAACTGCTTATGCAGATTTAAAAGATGACGAGAACACTATCAGAGCTTATCTTTCGGGCAAAGGCGTTCAAAATAATGATATGGTTTTTTCTTCGGTAAATATCAATAAAGAATTTAATTATCCTACAGATGCAAATGGGCGATCATTGGGACAACAATTTACCGGATTTAATCTTACACAGACAGTAAGAATTGAATCGAAAGACGTAGATAAGATTAACCAGCTTTCAAGAGAGGCTACAGAATTGATCCAAAAAGGAATCGAATTTAATTCGCAGGCGCCTTTATTCTATTATACCAAACTCACAGAAATAAAAATGGATCTTCTCGCCAAAGCCAGCGCTGATGGCAAACAAAGAGCCGAAATCATTGCAAAAAATGCAGGAAGTACTTTGGGTAAATTGAAGAAAGCAACCCTCGGGGTTTTTCAAATTACAGGAAAAAATACTGATGAAGATTACAGCTACGGCGGCACTTTCAATACATTCAGCAGAAATAAAACAGGGTCTATTACTATTAGAATGGAATTTGGAGTGGAATAGGGTAATAAATTAATAAACTTTGAAATAATAAACTTTTGTTTTACCTGTTTCATCAAGAATCAAGTCGGGACCATAAGTGTAAAAGATAAAAATGTTGATCAGTTGAATCAAAGTTTATGGTAAAA
>DATILZ010000576.1:0-3614 GCA_035475995.1 Hanamia sp.
CACAAAACTTATAGTTTAGCAGAGCCGAAAATACACTGGATAAAATAAAATCACGGCTTTTAACAAGATGAAAGAAAAGAGCAAAAACAAATGCTTCTCGTTTCCTGAAACTTCTTAATTTGTCAAACGAAAGAGAAGCATCTGAATTGAGGAATAATCAAGAAGATTTCATTGCTGATTTTAATTTGAATGTCCTCAATAAAAACCTTCTGGTTTGAAGCATCTGAATTAAGGAATAAAATTTGAGAGAAATGATTTCAATCATATATACAAGTTATTTTTATTAACTATTCCCTTTTTAGAAAATGAAAGGCTTGGTTTTTTAGTAATTTTAGAGAAAAAGTTTAATTATGGAAGATGCAGTTAAAAAAGTAGTGATTGTAGGTGGTGGCTTTGCCGGTGTCAATATTGTAAAACAGATTTGGAAAGACAAACGGTTTCATATAACGATGGTTGATCAGGATAATTATCATTTTTTCCCGCCGCTGCTTTACCAGGTAGCCACCGCTTTTATTGAACCTTCGAATATCAGTTATCCTTTCCGGAGGATGTTTACCGAAAAAAATAATGTACGGTTTCATTATGGAATGCTTTTAAAAGTGGACCCGGAAAAAAATACGATTGAAACCACCACCGGTATTTTGGATTATGATTACCTGGTGCTTTCTCTTGGTACAGAAACAAATTATTTTGGAATGGAAAATGTGAAGCAGCATTCTTTGGCCATGAAATCTGTAGAAGATGCAATTAACCTTCGCAATCATTTATTGCTCAATATGGAAAAAGCAGTAATATCTGATGATGCGGCAGAAAGAGAAAAATTATTAACAATTGTGATTGCCGGGGGTGGCCCATCCGGAGTGGAAATTGCCGGAATGCTTGCAGAAATGGGACAAACGATTGTAGCAAAAGAATATCCTGAAATAAAACGTGGTAATTCCCGCATTCACCTGATCGATGCTTCACCACATCTATTGGGGCCAATGAGTAAAAAGGCACAGGATGCGGCTTATAAGGTTTTAAGTGAATTGGGTGTACAGATAAAATTAAATAAGACTGTAAAAGATTATAAAGATGGAAATGTGATAATGGCGGATGGTGAAACGATTGCTACCAATTGTTTAATATGGACATCCGGTGTAGTGGCACGTGCGGTTCCGGGAATAAAACCTGAACAAATCGGGCATGCGCGCAGAATTTTGGTGGATGAATTTAATAAAGTAAAAGATTCAAAAAATATTTATGCAATCGGCGATATTTGTTTGCAAACGACAGATAAAAATTATCCAAAAGGACATCCTCAATTAGCGCAGGTTGCCATTCAGCAAGGCCACCTTTTGGGAGAAAATTTCAGAAAAATGGAATCAAATGAAAAACTGAAACCCTTTGCATACGATAATAAAGGAAGCATGGCGATTATTTCCAAATATGAAGCAGTTGCAGATTTACCAAAAGTTTCGTTTACCGGATTTTTTGCGTGGCTCATATGGCTTTTTGTACACATTATTCCGTTGGTTGGTTTTAGAAATAAAGTGAAATTGGCATTTAGTTGGTTTTGGTCTTTTATTACCAATAACCCGACATTGAGATTGATTATTCGTCCGAAGAAACAGGATGATTGTAATTAAAAAAATTTCTGATTAATTAAATATTTAAAAAAATGAAAGCGGCTGTAATAAATGAATTTGGAGACGCGGAAGTATTGCTTTTAACTGAAGTAGATAAACCTGAAATTAATACTGACCAGGTGTTAATTAAAGTAAAAGCGACGGGAATAAATCCGGTTGACACAAAAGTGAGAGCCGGAACCAGCGGTATTTCCAAACAAATCGCATTACCCGCAATCTTAGGCTGGGATGTAAGTGGAATTATTGAAAAAATTGGTACAGACGTATCTCCTTTTAAACCCGGTGATGAAGTTTTTGGATGCATTGGATTTCCCCATTTGGGAAAAACTTATGCAGAATTTACAATTGCGAATCCCGAATTATTGGCAAAAAAACCCTCAAATATTTCTTTCGAGGAAGCCGCTGCAATTCCAATTGCCGGTTTGACAGCTTACCAGGCTATTAATGAAGAATTGAAAGTTTCTTCCGGACAAAAAGTTCTAATCCAGGCTGCTGCAGGCGGAGTTGGTCATCTCGCTGTTCAGTTTGCAAAAATTAATGGCGCTTATGTAATTGGAACTGCTTCTGAAAAGAATGAAAAGTTTTTGAAATCCATAGGCGTTGATGAATTTATAAATTACAAAAAAGAAAAGTTTGAAGAAATTGTTCACGATGCAGATGCTGCACTGGATGCGATGGGTGGAGAAATTCTGTATAAAACAATTTCCTGTGTAAAGCGCGGTGGCATTGTAGTTTGCCTTCCTTCTTCCACTAAAAATGATCCAAAAGCGATAGAACTTGCAGAGGAAAGAAACATCAGGTTAATCTGGCCAATGATGCGGCCTGATGGAAATCAGATGCGCACAATTGCGAATCTATTACAGGAAAAAAAATTGAAAGTTTTTGTTGATAAAATTTTTACATTAGACCAGATTGCGTGGGCGCATAAAGCGGTGGAAACCCATCAGACAAAAGGGAAAGTGGTGGTAAAAGTTGATTGATTTAAAATTTGGAATAGAGTAAAGAAAGAAAGAAAAAACGCAGATTTTTGTTCTATTGTTTTATATATAATTTATATTTTCACTCGTAATCGAACAGCGCCATGAATCCAAAGTCCATGTGAAGCTGCATGTGGCAATGAAATAAAGTTTTGCCCGGATTATTTGCGGTGAAATCAACATCCATTTCCTGGAAACCACCAAGCATTGCCACGTCTTTAATAATCCCTGATGTGGATTTTCCATGAACTTTTGTAATTTCAAAACTATGGCGGTGAAGATGCATCGGATGAAGGTCATCGGAAGCATTTCGCATGTGAAGACGATAACGTTTTCCTTCTTTGAGATGAAACATCGTTGGCATATTTATCATATCGAAAGCGACGCCGTTAATTGTCCAACGGTTAAAGCCTTTATCTGCTGCCTGTTGCTTGGCAAAAAGCATTTCAATGATCTCATCTGGTTTCTGAACGGTTTCGTTTTTACCAAAAATGGTGTAATCCCATTTGAAAGGTGTTGGTTTTATCCATTGAGGTTTGCCTTTTTTATTTTCGTACTCAATCACAATGCCCATCCCGTTTCCACGGTCATCATCCGATAAATCTCCCATGATCCAAACGCCCGGTTTTTTCATTTCCACAATAGCAGAAATCCGCTCGGCAGTACCGAGCCACAACACAGGAACTTCCTTCGGATTTGGAACCACATTTCCATCAAGCGCAATCACTTTAAAAGTATGACCAGGCAAAGCAAGGCTGCGTATTTCAGAAGCGCTTCCGTTCAGAATATGAAAGAGCACCCGTTCGCCATATTTTACACGAATAGGATCACCGTGTCCAAGCTGGTGACCGTTTATCGTAAATATTTTATAACCTACCTCATAGCCTTTTGGTTTTCCGGCAGATAATTTTTCCGCTTTTTCCTGTATCGCTTTTAATTCAGGAATTTGCTTTCCTGATAAAAAATCCATTGCCATATCTCCGCCCCGCATAAAGTACGGCTCAAATTC
>DATILZ010000577.1:0-3422 GCA_035475995.1 Hanamia sp.
AAAAATCCATTTCCATTCTTATCAAAACTTGTGAGGCCGCCTAACAAAATTCCCGCATCATAATTTCCTAATTTTTGAATT
Organism: Hanamia sp.; assembly: GCA_035475995.1. Classification (GTDB taxonomy): domain Bacteria; phylum Bacteroidota; class Bacteroidia; order Chitinophagales; family Chitinophagaceae; genus Ginsengibacter. The sequence goes on from DATILZ010000577.1 coordinate 82, forward strand.
TGAACCGGTTTTGCCTGCCACGCAGTTACTGATCTTGTATAGATAACTTCATTTCCAAAAAAAAGTATCAATGCGATGACTGCAACCGATAATGCCTTCTTTATTGTCCGCGATTTTGTAAAAAATCTCCAGATCAATAAAGCTATTATCCAGTTTGAAGGCGCTATAAAAAAATAAGCAAGTTTTGATAAAAAGAAAAACATTCAGGCACTTTTAGATTCAGATTTCCTGTCGACAGCATTTCCGATTGTTCAAACAATTTGTTTGCAATATTATCTGTTACTTTTCGCCCTTCAAAAAAGAAAGCAAATGTTCCTTGTAAATGTTCAATTCCTGTATGTGAGGAATATGCCCAACTCCAGGCAATTCAACCAATTTTGAGCCGTTTATCCGTCCTGCAGTTTTTTTGCCAAGTACCGGGTAATTGCCATAAACCTTTTTTTGCTCATCAGAAAGATAGCTTTTTCCGACAACAGTTCTGTCTGCCTGACCAATGATAAGTAACGTTGGAACCCGAAGGCTGTCAAAACTATGAACAACAGGTTGTTCATAAATCATTTCATAGGTAAGGGCATTGACAAAAGCTATCCGTGAATAATTGGGTGATTTCAACTGTACTGCCTGCGCCTGGACATACGGTTCATACTCGCCCTTCCAAACGGGGTAGTAAGATTGCTGGTACTTCTTCATCGATTCGTAGGTTTGCTTACGTTCACCTTTATACAATTCATCAATGGATTTATAAGGAACAAATGCGCTATAATCTTCTAGCCCAATCGGATCTTCGAGCACCAGCTTTTGTACTTTTTTAGGAAACATGAGTGAGAATCTTGTCGCCAGCATTCCGCCCATAGAATGGCCAACTACTATTACCTTGTTTATGCCTAACGAATCAAGCAGTTTGGCGTTGTTACTGGCAAGCATAAAAAAACTATAATGGATATTTGGCATCGAAGATTTGCCCCAGCCCACCTGGTCCGGAACAACGACGCGATACCCCGCCTGCGTTAAAAATGGTATGACATCTTTCCAATAAAAACCGTTGAAATTTTTTCCGTGGAACAGTATAACAGTCTCGCCGTTTGGTGTTGATGGCTTTACATCCATAAAAGCCATTTTTACATTTTGTCCCTCAATCTGCACGTTGAAGTAACTGACAGGGTAGGGGTAGGCAACATCCTGACTAAAAGAAAGTGCAGAAACCGATACAAAGACAAGAGAAAGAAGATGCTTCATAAAAGTATTTTTACGAATAGAATTATTGAATAACTAACGACACGATATGAAGCAAGTTCAAAAGTTATTCCGGCAACAGTATGTTGAGCTGGGCGGGTAAAATTTTAGCTTTCACTTTATTCACTTTCCCTATATACTCTCCATCTACCTGGAAGTGAACTTTGCGGTATGTTTCAATAAGCACTGACCTGGCTTGTATGACTTCTATTTTTTTAGCATCAAAATTTTGCGGCCTGAACCACACTTTTAAAAGCGTTGACAGACCGAGTTTCCTGATAATGACAACTTCAAAAAGGCCGTCATATAAATCTCCTTTTGGATTAATAACGGCGCCCGTTCCATATTTGCTCGCATTTGCAAGCACCACCATAAAAGTATCTCTTTTTATTTCCCTTTCCCCGGTCTGGATAATTACACGGATGTTCTGTTTTTTAAAAAATACTTTCAAAGCAACTTTTGCGTAGCCTAATATTCCACGCGTGGTTCCTTCTTCAAAATATTTTATAAGCTGGGCATTTAAGCCGAGGTCGCTCAAATGGAGACAAATTTGGTCATTTATCTTTATCACATCTGCCTTTCTTACAATGCCTTTTTCTACGATATGCAATGCTTCATCAATGTCTAAAGAAATGTTTAATTCACGCGCCATTCCATTTGCAGAGCCGGCCGGCAAAATTCCAAGCTGCATATCCGTACCCAATAGCCTTTTTGCTACCATGCTTATTGTTCCGTCACCGCCTACTGCTATTACTTTGTGAGGCCCTACCTGCTCAATACATTTTTCCAGTCGCTCTGCATCATTTTTGCCATTCAAAAAAAAGAAATTTACCTTGTGTTCAGGTTTTTCAAAATAGTTCTTTATCGAAGCCTCGTGATCTTTTTTCTGCCTGTCTCCGGAAACAGGATTTATTACAAACAAGAGCGTAGACGGCATCGTTAAGTTCTTTAATGATTGAAAATGAAAGTTATACTATGCAAAATGCAGGATTAAAAATGGGTTTTCAAAAAAAACTTTCCTTTTATGAAAAAGTAAAAAGGAAAATACTCCTTTTATTCAGGCTTTGCAATGATCCCACGGTAAAAGTTTATCATGGATACGGCACTCCAACACTGATGATAGTCTTTGGTCACGTTTTTAGTTTAAGCCCTTTGCCCAGGAAAAAGTACAGGCATAATTTCTGGACAAATACTTTTGCGCTTTTACGCTCTTTTATGGTTGTTCGTATACCAGATGCAAAAGTAAGGATGCAATGGGGTAGCAATGTGTATGAGACGACCACAGCCAAAGATGGTTTTTTTAGATTTGAATGGAAACCGGAAACTCCTCTGCCTCCAGGGGTACACAAGGTGCTTGTGGAATATTATACGGGGGAAAATGATCTCATAGATATTCTTGCAACAGGGTCCGGTTCTGTCATTGTTCCGCACAATAATCAATATGCTTTTGTCTCAGATATAGATGACACTTTTTTAATTTCCCACTCTTCCAATCTCCGGAAACGCCTTTATGTTTTGTTTACAAAAAATGCTCATACGCGTAAACCATTTGAGGGAGTTGTCAATCATTATAAACTTTTAGCAAATTCTCATACCGATAAAACTCATCCTAATCCATTTTTTTACGTATCGAGTAGTGAATGGAACTTGTATGATTTTATAAAAGAATTTACAAGAAAAAATGAATTGCCTGAGGGCGTTTATCTGCTGAGCCAGATAAAACGGTTGGCCGAAGTATGGAAAACCGGGGGTACAAAACATGCCACAAAGTTTATGCGAATAGCCCGTATACTCGAAGCTTATCCTAACCGCAAATTTGTTTTATTCGGCGACGACTCTCAGCAGGATCCTACTATTTATGCCGGTATAGTAAAACATTTTCCGGGTAGAATTTTAAGTGTATACCTGAGACATGTGTATGATAAAAATATAAGCAATGTAAAGGAGTTGATAAAAAGCATTGAGGCAGCGGGCGTACCATGCTGTCACTTTGATCACAGCAAAGCTGCTATTGAACATTCTTACATGATAGGATTGATCGAAAGGAGCGAGGAACTGCAAAGTCTAGGAATTTCAGTGTAGAGACTCGTGGAACCGTTTCATCTACG
>DATILZ010000578.1:0-2170 GCA_035475995.1 Hanamia sp.
TAAAAAAGAAGCAACCTGGCAGATAAAGAAGATGATTGATCATCCGCTTTATTCTTTTTTAACACAGGCTTAGCTTTAAAGAAACGTTGAGTTTTAATTTTTATTTTCTCAAGTCGGACGAAGATAAGTTTCACACTGTAAAAAAGCAAAAAAAATTTCGCACAAAATCTTAAAATAAAGTTTTACCCTTTTGTGAATAATTTTAAGAAAAGCAACGCTTCGTTTTTCACGATATTTGCAGTCATAAGATGATGTATTCCTCACATCTTATATCTTGTATCTAACATCTTATTTCTTTATGAAGTTTTCGCATCTCCACGTTCACACGCAATTTTCATTATTAGATGGGGCCGCATCTATCAAAGCCCTTTACAACAAAGCGATTGCAGATGGAATGCCGGCGCTTGCAATTTCGGATCATGGAAATATGTTTGGTGTTTTTGAATTTGTAAAACACGCGCATTCTCTCAAAAATACAGATGGTTCTTTGAAGGTAAAACCCATCGTCGGATGTGAATTTTATATTACCGAAAACAGGCATCAGAAACAATTTACCAAAGAACAAAAAGACCCGCGTCATCACCAGATATTGCTGGCAAAAAACGCCGATGGTTATAAAAATTTAACAAAGCTTACTTCGCTTGGATACATTGAAGGAATGTATTCAAAGTATCCGCGCATTGATAAAGAATTAATTCATAAATATCATGAAGGATTAATCGCTACAACCTGCTGCCTCGGCGCTTTGGTGCCGCAAACGATTTTAAAAAAAGGCGAAGCAGAAGGAGAAAATGAATTCAAATGGTGGCTGAATATTTTTCAAAAAGATTATTATGTTGAATTGCAAAGGCACGGAATTCCGGACCAGGATAAAGTGAATAAAGTGCTTTTAAAATTTGCAAAAAAATATGATGTAAAAGTTATTGCCAGCAATGATTCTCATTATGTAGATGTAGAAGATTTTAATGCGCATGATATTTTACTTTGCATCAATACCGGTGAAACGCAAGCCACTCCTGCCCTTCGCGAGTTCACGGATGATGATGTAATGATAAAAAATAAACGGTTCGCTTTTCCCAACAACCAGTTTTATTTAAAAAGAACAGATGAAATGCTATCAGCATTTGAAGATCTGCCGCATGCGCTTGATAATACAAACGAAGTCATTGATAAGATCGATGTGCTCGATCTTAAAAGAGATATTCTTATTCCGCATTTTCCGGTTCCGAAAGAATTTGCAAACCAGGAAGCGTATCTCGAACATCTTACGTGGGAAGGGGCCAGGAAAAGATATGAAACGATCACTGCGGAAATTGAAGAGCGGATCAACTTTGAATTGTTTACGATCAAAACAATGGGCTTTGCCGGGTACTTTTTGATTGTGAGCGATTTTATTGTTGCCGGCAAAAATATGGGTGTTTTTGTTGGACCCGGACGTGGTTCTGCCGCCGGTTCCGTGGTTGCTTTTTGCATTGGAATTACCAATATTGATCCGATAAAATACAATTTACTTTTTGAAAGATTTTTAAATCCGGATCGAAAATCCATGCCGGATATTGATACGGATTTTGATGATGAAGGACGGCAAAGAGTAATGGATTATGTAGTGGATAAATATGGAAAAAACCAGGTGGCTCAAATCATAACTTACGGCACGATGGCTGCCAAGATGAGCATCAAGGATGTGGCGCGTGTAATGGATCTGCCACTTTCTGAAAGTAATGCCATGGCAAAATTAGTTCCTGATAAACCGGGAACTTCATTAAAAAAAGTTTTGAAAGCGCCCCTGACCGGGCCGAAATCATTAACAGAAGAAGGCGTTGGGCCAGACGACATCAGCAATATTCAAAAACTTCGCGACATCTATAATGGTGAAGATATTCGCAGTAAAGTTTTGCATGAAGCAGAAATCCTGGAAGGTTCAGTAAGAAATACCGGCATTCATGCTTCGGCAATTATCATTGCACCACAGGATTTGATGGAATTGATACCAGTAGCTACTTCTAAGGATTCTGAATTGTGGCTTACACAAATTGATGGCAGCAATATTGAAAGCGCCGGCGTTTTAAAAATGGATTTTTTAGGCTTAAAAACTTTAAGCATTTTAAAAACTGCGCTTTCTCTTATCAAAAGAAATCATGGAGTAAATATTGATCTTGACGCTTTGCCT